>CALVYO010000033.1 GCA_944372275.1 uncultured Bacilli bacterium | reverse complement strand
AGAGTGATATAGTGGATAATTTTAAAGAAGATGTAATAAAAGCAAATGAGGATAAATTAGTAGTAGAATGGATAAGTCGTGAAGAAGAACAAAAACAATATGAAGAAGTAATGTATGAAAAGGGAATTAATCAAGGAAAGCAACAAGGCTTAGAAGAAGGTATCACTCAAGGAATTGAAAAAACTAATAAAGAGAACGCTAAAAAGATGTTAGAATTAAAGATGGATTTAGAAACAATAAGTAATGTTACCGGTTTAACTATAGAACAAATTAATGATTTGAAATAGTCATTAATTTTTTTAATATTCTTACAATTTTGTAATTATTGACATTATAATATTGATTAAATTGTTAAAATATTTTATAATTAAGATGGTGATACTATGAGAAAGAATGGTTTTACGATGGTAGAATTAATAGCGATTATAGTTATAATGGCATCTATGTTATTAATTATTTTACCAGCAGTAAATAATACTATTAAAAATAGTGAAGAAAAGAAAAAAGAAGAAGCTTTAAATAATATTTATATGGCAGCAGAAAATTATTTAATGGCTAATTATGATGATTATAAAATTGATAATTCGGGTGATACAACATATATTTATATTACTGATTTAATTAGTAATGATTATATGAGTATAGATACATTAAATCCTAATAATGATTCAACTTTTTCAAATAAAGATGTTGTTAAAGTAACAAGAAATGATGATGGAACATTTAATTATGAATTGGATTATCTTAAGACCTTAATTGAAACTTTATTAGAACAATATAGTTCTGATAATACAACTGGATTATTAAGAGATTCAGTTAATGAAAATTTATATTATTATAAAGGAACAAATGAAGAAGTAGCAAATAATTTCTTATGGTATGGAGGGCATCAATGGAGGGTAATAGAGTTTGATACATCTGCTAATACATTAACTTTGATAACTCAACAACCATTAACAACAATCCAACCAGCTAGTGCAGGATGGGAAAGTGAAGAAGCATACAACAACAGTTATATCAATAATTGGTTAAATGACTATTTTTTGAATAGTTTAGATAGTAGTATACAAGCAAATATTCAAGATTCAACATTTAATATAGGAATATATACAGATGTTGATGAAATAACAACAACAAAAAAAGTAGGATTATTAGATGAAGAACAATATAAAAGAGCAGGTGATGGAACTACTGGGAAAGATTCGTTCTTAGATATAAAAGATTATTTTTGGTTAGGAAATAGATATAGTTCGTCTCGCGTTCGTGACGTCAGCAGCATTGGTAGCCTCAGCAGCAATAGTCCGTCGCTTAGTTACGGCGTTCGCGCAGTTATAAAAATTTCTGATATAACCATCACCTTCGGTGATGGTACTCTTTCGAACAATTATCAAGTAGAAAATAAAGCAACAAATACAAATAATGTTCAAGTAGGAGAGTATATTAATGTACCCTATAAAGGAACCGATAATGCATGTGGAAGTGATAAGATGTGTACATTTAGAGTAGTAAGTAAGGATAAAGAAAATAATAGAATCAAAGTAGTATTAAATGGTTTACTTCCAACAACAAGTGCATGGGCGGCAGATGTAAATGATAATATAACAACTAATGATTTAATATATACAAATGTATTAAATGGATTCATTGGAAATATAGATAGTAAATATATAACAACAGGGACATATGGAGTAGGAATGTATGCAAGTGGGAATAGTTATACAGTACCACAAAGTACAACAATAACAGCTAATATAGGATTACCAACGGTAGGAGAAATGTTCAGTGGTAATGATATCGATATGGGAAGTACCAAAACATTTGTAGATGTAAATACAATAGAAAATCCAAATGCATCATTAAATTATTGGACAATGAATAGATATAGTTCGTCTAACGTTCGTTACGTCAACGACCTTGGTTGCCTCAGCAACTTTAGTCCGTCGAATAGTTACGGCGTTCGCGCAGTTATATATCTGAAGTCAGGGCTGGCAGCATTAGACTTCACAGGAGGTGAAGGTACTCTAAATTCACCATATACCCTACAATAAGCAAACATAGTACAAATAATAGTAATGTACAAACGAAGTAAAGACACACCTTACCGATAAAGTGGCAAGATGCAGATTATCCACAGTATAGAAGAAAGGAAAAGATAATATGAAAACAATAAGAGATTTTGATTTAAATAATAAGAAAGTAATAATAAGAGTAGATTTTAATGTACCTATTAAAGATGGTATTATAACAGATGATACACGAATAAAAGAAAGTTTAAAAACGATTAATTATGCTATAGAAAATAATGCTAAGGTTATTTTAATGAGTCATTTAGGAAGAATTAAAGAAGAAAGTGATAAATTAAAAAACACTTTAAAACCTGTTAGTATTAGATTAAGTGAATTATTAAATAAACAAGTTATATTTGTACCTACAACTAGAGGTAGTGAATTAGAAAATGCTATTAATAATTTAAATAATGGTGATGTATTATTAATGGAAAATACAAGGTTTGAAGATTTACCAGATAAAAAAGAAAGTAAAAATAATGAAGAATTAGGTAAATATTGGACTTCTTTAGGTGATATTTATATTAATGATGCATTTGGTACTGCTCATAGAGCACATGCTTCTAATGTTGGTATTGCTAGTAATTTAGAAAGCGGAATTGGATTTTTAATTGAAAAGGAATTAGATAATTTATTACCTGCTATTAATAATCCAAGCAGACCTTTTACAGTTATTTTAGGTGGGGCTAAAGTAAGTGATAAAATAGGTGTTATTGAGAATTTAGTAAAAAAAGCAGATTATATTTTAATCGGTGGTGGAATGGCTTTTACATTTTTGAAAGCTAAGGGAATGGAAATTGGTAAATCTTTATTAGATGAAGAAAGTGTAGATTTTTGTAAAAAAATATTAAGTGAAAATGAAAGTAAAATTATTTTACCTATCGATGTTGTAACTGAATTAAAAGAATGTTTTATAACTGATATAACTAAAGATGAAACAGGGTTAGATATTGGTAGTAAAACAATTAAATTATTTAAACAATACTTAGATAATAGTAAAACAATAATTTGGAATGGACCAGTTGGAATGTTTGAAGAAGATAGATATAGTAATGGTACTAAAGGTATTTGTGAAATATTAAAAAATATAAATGCTACTAAAATAGCAGGTGGTGGGGATACTGCTAGTGCGGTTAAAAATTTTGGATATGAAGAAGTGTTCACTCATATATCAACTGGTGGTGGTGCTAGTTTAGAATTATTAGAAGGAAAAGTATTGCCTGGAATTGATATAATCAAATGAAAAAAAAGTTTATAAATATATTTTTAATAGTTATATTTACAGTAATAGTCTTATATTTTGCTTTAAAAGATAATTATAAAGAAATAATAGAATTATTATTAAGTGCGGATATTAGATGGTTATTTATAGGTTATTTATTTGTTTTAAGTTATACTTTTTTAAAGTCGGTTATAACTAACAATATTATTAATCAATTTAAAAGTTATAGTGTTAAGAAAACATTCAACTTGCAGATGATGACATTTTTCTTTAATGCTATAACTCCTTTTGCAACTGGAGGACAACCTTTTCAAATTTATATTTTAAAGCGTAATAAATTATCTTTAAGTGATAGTACTAATATTATTGTACAAGAATCAATTATTCATCAAATAGCAATTATTATAGTATGTTTTATAGCATTTATAATTAATTATATTTTTGATTTTTATCATTTTGAAGGAATCATATTAATATTTTTAATCTTAGGGTTTAGTGTTAATGTATTTATATTATTGCTTTTATTTATATTATCAAGAAGTAATAAAATCGATAAATTATTAACTAAATATATCGTCAAATTATTGACATTTTTTAGGATAATTAAAAATAAAGAATATATAAAAAAACTGCACAAAACAATTGATGATTTTAACTATAATTCTAAAATATTATTAAAAAATAAAAAAAGATTTATTAAATTAATTTTAACAAATTGTTTAGCATTCTTATGTTTATACATAGTACCATTAACTATTTTATTTAGTTTTGGTAATTATAGTAGTTTCGATGGTATTATTACTATTACATTAGTATCATTTATATCGATTATTAGTTCTTATATTCCTTTACCTGGTGGTATGGGTGGTCAAGAATATTTATTTATATTATTATTTGGAGTTTATGTTAATCAACCCTTATTAAGTTCTTTAATGATTATGTGGCGCTTTATTACATATTATTTACCGATGATAGTAGGGGCTGTTATCTTTAATATAAAAAATAAGGAGATTTGATATGAGAATAGGAATTTTTTCTGATACTTATATTCCTCAAATTAATGGGGTATCAACTAGTATTGAGATGTTACGAAAAGGTTTAGAAAAAAAGGGGCATAAAGTTTATATCGTTACAGTTAATCCGAATAGTTTAAAATATTCTTATGATAAAAGAGTTTTAAGAATTCCGGGGGTACCGATTGGTATATTTGATTATAGATTAACTAGTGTTTATCCTGCACGGGCTATTAAAAAAATTAAAAGTTGGAATTTAGATGTTATTCATAGTCAAACAGAATTTGCGATTGGGACATTTGCTAGAATATTATCTAAACAGTTTAATATTCCTTTAGTTCATACTTATCATACTATGTATGAAGATTATGTCCATTATATAACTAAAGGCTATTTTAAAAAGACAAGCAAAAAAATAGTTGAACATTTAACTTTGTTTTATTGTGATCTAACTGCTACAGAATTAATTGTTCCAACTAAGAAAGCAAGAGATTTATTTAAAGATAAATATCAAGTAAAAAGAGACGTTCATATTATTCCTACAGGTATTGAGATAGAAAAATATAGTAAAAATTATAGTTTAGAAAAAATAAATAAATTAAAAAAATCATTAAACATTGAAAATGATATAGTTTTATTATTTGTTGGTAGATTAGGATTAGAAAAAAGTGTCGATTTTTTAATTGAAAATCATAAAAATATTAATGCTAAATTACTAATTATTGGTGACGGTCCAGAACGGGAAAATTTAGAAAAATTGGTTAAAAAATTAAATTTAAATGATAAGGTTATTTTTACAGGTAAAGTTCCTTTGAAAGATATTGGGATGTATTATAAATTAGGAGATATATTTGTTACTGCTTCGACTACGGAAACTCAAGGATTAACAATTATTGAAGCACTAGCAGCATCACTTCCAGTTGTTGCTATAAATGATGAAAGTTTTATAGAGCCAATTAAGAATGATTATAATGGTTATTTATTCAATAATAAAAAAGAATATGTTAATTATATAAATAGTTTAATAAACGATAAAAATAAACTAGCAAAATTGTCAATTAATGCTTTAGAAAGTAGTTATAACTTTTCAAATAAAGTTTTTGCTAGTAAAGTATTAGATGTTTATAAATTAGCTATTAAAAAAGGAAGAAAAAAAATATTTGGAGGTAAGAATGATAGTAGTAGGTAATTTAAAAATGTATATGACTTATGAAGATGTTTTAAATTATAAAGATAATGTTCCTGATGATGTTATAGTTTGTCCATCTTCTATATTTGTTCCTTACTTTTTAAATCATAATTATCAAGTAGGAGTACAAGATGTATCGATGTATGATTTAGGATCACATACCGGTGATATAAATGCGAAACAAGCAAAAGATATGGGCGTTAGTTATACGATAATAGGTCATAGTGAAAGAAGAAATAAAGAAACTGATGAAGAAATAAATAAAAAAATAAAAAAAGCATTAGAAAATAATTTGAAAGTTATTTTATGCATTGGGGAAAATAAAGATGAAGATAAAAATAAAAAATTAAAATATCAATTACTAATCGATTTAGAAGGTGTTGATGTAGAAAATATTATAATTGCGTATGAGCCAATTTGGTGTATTGGAACAGGTATTACACCTACTAATACACAAATAGAGGACACAATTAACTTTATTAAGTCAATTGTTAATGATAATTTTAAAAAGTCTGTTAAAGTATTATATGGTGGTAGTGTCGATAAGAATAACATTGATACGCTAAAAAAAATAGATAATGTAGCAGGATTTTTAATTGGTAAGGCTTCTACGGATTGTGTTCATCTAAAAGAAATCGTCGATAGTCTTCGATGATTTTTTTTCGACAAAATTAGCTAATTTTTACTCTAGAAATATTTTAGCCACTATTATATAATATATATACAGCAGTACTTTAGAAGGAGAAGAAATATGATAAGAATATTAATGATTGACGATAATGTCAAATTGATTGATGCTGTAAAGGAGTATTTTAAAAATAATAATGAAGTAAAAGTGGTATTAGAGGCTTACAATGGTTTAGAAGGAATTGAATTAATTAAAAATAAACAGGATGAATTCGATATAATTTTGTTAGATTTAATTATGCCTAAAAAAGATGGATTATATGTTTTAGAGGAAATGAAAAATAATAATATCAATAAAAATGTTATTGTTGAAACTAGTTATAATGCTAGTGAAGCAATAAGGGAAGTATCGGAATATGATGTTAATTATTTTGTTTTAAAACCATTTGATTTAGAAGATTTAGAAAAGAAAATTTATGATGTTTTTAAAAAGAAAAATGATAAAAGTATCGATTTTTATAAAAATAATTTACAAGTTTCAATTAGTAAATTATTACACGATTTAGGAATACCGTCACACATTAAAGGTTATCAATTTTTAAGAGATGCGGTTAATATGTTATTTGATGATCCAAGTATGATTGGTGGAATTACTAAAGAATTGTATCCAGAACTAGCTACAAGATATAATACAACCGTATCAAGAGTTGAAAGATCAATTAGACACGCTGTCGAAGTAAGTTGGAATAGAGGGGATATTGATTTAATGGAAAAAATATTTGGTCATAGTGTGGATATAGATAGGGCTAAGCCAACTAATTCAGAATTTATCGTTACATTAGCTGATAAATTAAGATTAGATTTCCACAAGATTGGTGCATAAACCAATCTTTTATTTTTATTTAGAATATGATATAATATTTATAGGTGGTTAGCGTGAAACTAATAAGAAAAATATTAACTTTTTTTTGTATAATATTTTTATTTATAGCTATTGTTTTTACTATTATCATATATTCTGGTAAAAACTTATTAAATAAAGAAAATTTATCAAATTATATTAAAAATTCTAATATTTTAAATATGGATATTAATGTTATTTTTAATTTAGAAGAAAGTGGTATGACCCTAAAAGAAAAAATATATAATCTAGGATTAGAATGTAATATACCTGATAAGATAGTTGACGATATTTTAAAAAGCGATGAAATAAATTTAATATTAGGAGATTTCTTTAATGAAACTATTTATTATTTAATTGATGAAAGAACTAAACCAGAACTATCAGATGATGCTATTAATAAAATGATCGAACTTGCTTCATTATCTTTAGAAGATCATATAAATATTATGCTTACTAAAGAGGAATTAAATGAATATATTTTAGATTATGCCGATAAATTAACTTCAATAATACCTGATAGGCAAGTTATGATCGGTGTTTTACCTATATCTACTATTAATTCTATCTTAAATTTTAACATTGTTTATTTATATTTAATTATGTTTATATTATTAGTTTTAATCGTTTTATTTAGTTGGTCATTTTATAAGCCAATTAAATATTTGGGAATTAGTATGTTAGTAAGTGGCCTTATTTTTGTTATATTAGGGTGTATGAATAGTTTTTTAAATGAGCTTATCTTAACGCAAATAGAAAGGTTAAAATTATTAGTATCACCATTTATAACGATATTATTAACGATATGGTTTAAAAGTGGTGTTTTGATTAGTTTTTCAGGAGTATTTTTAATTTTGATATATGTTGTAATTAATAGAATTATTATCAATAGTTATGAAACTAAATAATATTTTGAGTGTTGTTAATACCTTCTTCATTCCAATTTTCTAGTATGACATATAAAAATATTAATCCAGCAAATAGGTTTAACGCATTAGCGTATATTTGATGAATATATGGTTTGGGATTAGTATATTTTTTTAATTCATATTGTAAGTAACTAATATATAAACTATAAATAACTATCAATATAAAAATAATTCGATTAATTAAATTTAAGTATCTTTTTTGATTATCATTAAAGATTCTTTTTTTATGTAATACTTTTTGCTTAACATCATAATTGATAATTATCGAAATAATAATAGTAAAAATTATACCAAAAGATATTACAAACTGAGCATTTAATATTTTTATTTCTTCTTTCATATTATAGTATATTATAATTAAATAAAAGATAGTAAAAATATATTAACAGTATTTGGTAAAAAAATTAAAAAATTAAAAAAATAAAATTTGCTTATAGTTTAAAAATGACAATTTTTTGTAAAAAAAATAAATTAATAACAAATTAATTATTGCTATATTCGATTATAAAATAAAGAAAAAATAGTAAAAAAATTTATTTTTATTATCTATAAATTAATATATTTTTTTTAATATTGAAAATAAATAGATTTTATAAAAAGTAAATTTTTAGTAATTTTAAATTTTAAAAAAATAGCATTTTTTATTGACTTTTGTATACTATTTAACTATAATTATTTTAGAATGTAGGAGGTAAATTATGATAGATGTAGAAGAAAAATTAGCAACTTTGCAAGTTGTAAAAAGAAATGGTAAAAAAGTCGATTTTAATGGTTCTAAAATAGCTTTAGCGATTAAAAAAGGCTTTGATAGCGTTAATGAATTTGATGAAGAAACAGGCGATGAAATTAAATATACAACTAAAGACATTAATAAAGTATATGAAGGTGTTTTAAAGAGAATCGAAAAAGAATATAAGGATGAAGATAAAATTAAAATTGAAACTATTCAAGATATGATTGAAGACGAACTTCAAAAAAAAGGATATCAAGAAGTTTATGAAAGTTTTTCAGAATATCGTGAAAGAAGAAATATATCTCGTAAGATGTTTTCTGATGAAAAACAATTACATAAATTTTTAAAAGCAATCGAAGGTTTAGGATTAAAATCAGCTAGTGAAGAAAATGCTAAAAGAGAAAATGCTAATGTCGATGGTGATACTGCTATGGGTACAATGTTACAATATGGTAGTACTGTATCAAAGGAATTTTGTAAATCATATTTAATGAAATATAAATTTAGTGAGGCTCATGACAGTGGTGATATTCACGTTCATGATATGGATTTTTATCCAATGGGTACAACTACATGTACACAAATTGATTTAAATAAGTTATTTAAAAATGGATTTTCAACAGGTCATGGACATCTAAGAGCCCCTAAAGATATTATGTCTTATGGTGCATTAGCAGCTATAGCCATTCAATCAAATCAAAACGATCAACACGGTGGTCAAAGTATTCCAGCATTTGATTTTTATATGGCTCCAGGAGTACTTAATACTTTTAAAAAACAATTTAAACAAACAATTGCTGATTTATTAGATTTTACTGATTTTGCTAAATTTATTAATATGAGTAGTATTGCTAAAGAAATCGATAAATTAGATAGCATTGATTTTGATATAAAAGATTTTTATCATTTTGCTAAAGAATCAACTGAAGTTGAAAGATTGTTAAGTATGGCTTATGATAAAGCAATTGCTAAAACAGATAGAATTACTTATCAAGCAATGGAGGCTTTTATTCATAACTTAAATACAATGCATTCAAGAGCTGGAGCACAGGTACCATTTTCATCTATTAATTTTGGTACAGATACTTCTAGTGAAGGTAGGATGGTTATAGAAAATTACTTATTAGCAACCGATGCAGGATTAGGTAAAGGTGAAACACCAATATTCCCAATATCTATCTTTAAAGTAAAAGAAGGTACTAATTTAAATCCGGGTGATCCTAATTATGATTTATTTAAATTAGCCTGCAAAGTATCAGCTAAAAGATTATTCCCTAACTTTTCATTTATGGATGCCCCATTTAATAAACAATTTTATAAAGGTGATTACAATACTGAAGTTGCTTATATGGGATGTCGAACAAGAGTTATGGCTAATGTAACTGATCCTGATAAGGCTGTTACTCCAGGACGTGGTAATTTATCATTTACGACAATTAACTTACCTCGTTTAGGTATTAAACACGGTATTGTAAATGGAGATAAAGCTGATTTAAAAGCATTTTATTTAGAATTAGAAGAAAAGATGGATTTAGTTAGAGATCAATTATTAGAGAGATTTGAATTTCAATGTACTAAAAGACCATATAATTTCCCATTCTTGTTAGGTAGTGGTGTATGGATTGATTCAGAAAAATTAAAACCAACTGATCGTTTAAGAAAAATATATAAACATGGTACTTTATCAATTGGATTTATTGGATTAGCGGAATGTCTAAAAGCGTTAGTGGGTAAACATCACGGTGAAGATGAAGAAGCCCGTAAATTAGGTTATGAAATTATTTCATTTATGCGTAAAAAATGTGATGAATATGCTAGTAAATACAATTTAAACTTCACTTTATTAGCAACTCCTGCTGAAGGATTATCAGGTAGATTTACTAATATTGATAGAGCAATATATGGAAAAATTAAAGGTGTTACGGATAGAGAATACTATACTAACTCATTCCATGTACCAGTTTATTATAAAATAACAGCAGCAGATAAAATACATATTGAAGCACCATATCACGCATTAACTAATGCAGGACATATTACATATGTTGAATTAGATGGTGATACAGTTAATAACTTAGAAGCATTTGAAAAAATAGTTCGTATAATGCATAAAGAGGGCATCGGTTATGGAGCAATTAACCATCCAGTTGATCGTGATCCAGTATGCGGTTATACAGGAGTAATTGGTGATGTATGCCCAGGTTGTGGTAGACACGACTGTGAAGGCGTAAGTATCGAAACAGTTAAAAATGTTTCAATGAATTATGGAAGGTAGGATGAATATGAAAGAAGAAAAAAAAGTAGGCGAAGGCGTTAAATTTGAAAGAATTAGAAGAATTACAGGTTATTTAGTAGGAACTGTAGATAGATTTAATGATGGTAAAAGAGCCGAAGAACGTGATCGTGTTAAACATGGTACAAAAGATTTAGAAAAAGCTTTATAATGAAAATTAGATTAGCGGCTTCTTTGCAACCAGATAGTATCGTTGATGGTGAAGGTATTAGAACAGTTATATGGACTCAAGGGTGTAATCATCATTGTAAAGGATGTCACAACCTTGAAACTTGGTCATTTGATTCTGGATATTTAGTTGATGTTGATTCTGTTATTAAAGAAATAGATAGTTTAACAGGACAGGATGGTATAACATTATCAGGAGGGGATCCATTCTATCAAGTTGAAGCCTGTACTTTAATAGCTAAACATTGCAAAAATAAAAAATTAAATGTTTGGTGTTATACAGGATTTGTATATGAAGATTTAATCAAAGACACTAAAATGTTAGAATTATTAAAATATATCGATGTTTTAGTCGATGGTCCATTTGTTTTAAATAAAAGAAGTTTAGATTTATATTTTAAAGGTTCAAGTAACCAAAGAATTATCGATGTACCAAATAGTTT
>CALVYO010000032.1 GCA_944372275.1 uncultured Bacilli bacterium | reverse complement strand
GATTAATATTTGAAGTAATTCCTAAAATTAATTAATGTCAATAGTTTTTATGATATTTTTTAAGCGATTGCCATAAAAAATTTGACAAAATAAAAAAGTTGTGTTAGTATATAACGCACTCAGGGGGGATTATTATGAGTAATTATGAATTTCAATATAATTTAGATATCGATTCTGCTATTATTATAGCAAATATCAAACAAGAAAATGAAGAAAAAGAAGAAATGAAGGAAGAAGAATATATTTACTTAGAAAGTCCTATTACAAGAATAAATGAAGTTAATTATTAAATTGCTTCATTTTTATTTTGTAAATAAAGTTTGCAACATTTCAAATGTGTCTATTGCCCTACTTATTTTATCAGTTGGTCTTAATTTATATACATTTTTAACTTCTTCTTCAAATAATTTAAAATTACTTGGATTTCTGTTTAAATATTTATACCAATTAGAATTTTCTCTTAAATATTTTAAATAATATTTATTATTTTTTATTTTATATTGAATATCTATATTCATTTAATCCTCAAAATGTTTATAAATAGGACGTGGTTTATATTCTTCTTTTGGTTTGTCATCTTTGCTCGTTAATTCTTGAACCATACCTAACATTTTCTGAATATTAGCCACTCCTGATTGTACACTATCTAGATTAATATTTTTTAACCAACTTAAAGCATCTATCGTTCCAACTGTTGCAGTAACGCCTAAATATTCTTTCCATGCTTCTTCATTTTCTCCATATATATCGTATATTTCGTAAAATTTTTGCCATGACCCTTCACCATTTCTTACATATTTAACTAATTTAGGATTTTTCTTAATAAATTCTTTGAATTCTTCTTTTTTAGACATTATTACCACCTATCATATTTTATGCTTTTAAATTAAAAAATTCACTTTATTTATGATTAACAAATATGTTATAATATTGTAGAGGTGAAGTTATGGAACAGGTAAAAGAAATACTTTCTAAAATAAAAATAAGTAATTTAACAAAAAAAAATATTAAGGGTTTTCTATTAATAATTTTTGTTATATTATTTTCATATTTTGTAATATCTAGTTTCATTAAAGGAAATAGAAATAAAACTTGTAATAATTTAAGAAAAGAGATACTTAGTAAAACTGATTTATACTATAATGAATTTAATTTATTACCTATCTTAAATGGTGATAGTGTTACAATAAATTTAAGTGATTTAAATGATTCAATCGTATTTAAAGATTATGCAGTGACTGGTACTGTTACTTATACAAAATATAATGATACATATATTAAATCAATAAATATTGATAATGCAGGATATTGTAATACTAAAGATTTCGGTAAAGAAACAGATAAGTACGATGAAAATAAAAATGTTGAAGTAGTAACATACTATAATTATTATGAAGTTGATTCTTATAATTCAAAATGGACAGATTGGTATCCTAGTGAAGATATAAGTACTGAGGAAACAGATGGTGTGTTATTGCCACTTAATGAAAAAGATTTACCATATATTCCTAATAATGCAGTAATTACTGAGTATGTTAGAGAAACTAAAACATATTATAGTTATCGCGATAAACAATGGAAATTTTATAAAAATAATATTAAATATAGTGATTATAGTTCTACTCAACCTAAAGGATATACTAATAAGGATGAAGCAACTAAATCAACAACAACTCCTACTGAATGGAGTTTAGATTATCCTGAAGAATTTGATTATCGTCATATATCTTCTAAAACAGGATACAGATGGTATTATATGGATGGTGATGATAAAATTTATTGGAATAATGGCGAATATAGTGTTGAATCACCTGGCGATGAATATAAAAAAGATAATGAAAACACTGTCAAAATGTATTCATATTATGATGATATTTGGCGTTGGTATAATGGTGATACTAAAAGAATATATAGTAGTTATAGTTCAACAATGCCTAATGGTTATAAATATAAAGATGAATCAACTTTAAAATATACTAATTGGAGTAAATTTACCGATGAAAGTAAAATTGATAAAAATAATAAATCTTATCGTGAAGAAAGAACTGATACATATTCAAGATATCTAATTAAATATGATATATATTCCCTACCAATGTTAGATAATTATGTAACATTAAAAGAATTGGAAAATAAATTAGGTAAATCCTATGAAGAAATAAATAATGATAAATCAATTAAAGTAGATGTTATATTTAAATTCAAATATGAATAAAACTCAAATTTTTTAATTTGAGTTTTTTATTAATCATTTTGTAATATCTCACTTAAATTTTAATTAATATTTTAACAATTATTTTAATCTGTCCATAACATCATATCTATCATTATTATATTCTTCAATTATTTTTTCTAAAATATACTCCTTTTTTGCATCATCAGCACCTATTATAATTTCATCTCCTACTACTAAAAATGGCACTGCATAATATGTTTGATTTAAATAATCTCCTATTTTATGCATTAATTCGTAATTTTCTTCATTGTACCAAACTTCATATTTTATTAGATTAAAATATTTATTATAACTATTATCTAAATTATTAAAAAATTCTTTTAAATTTGCGCACGCTCCACAACCATCACCCCAAAATAAATATATATTAATAGGTTCATCATCACTAACACTATCATTATTTTGAATATTATCTTCTAATTCTTCTTTATTATTTAATGTATCATCTATTTCATCAACTGGTTCTTTTGTTATTTCTTCAATATTTTGCTTATTACAACCAACAGAAATAAATAATAATAAAATTAATAATATTTTTTTCATAATTCACCTAAAATTCTACATAATTGTTTGTCTTATATAAGTTACTATCTATTTTAATAAATATATTATATCGACCTTTTAATCCAGTGCTATTAATATATTTATTAGTATTTAAACCATTTTCATTTCCTGATTCACTGAAGATATCAACACACATTGCAGTATAAGGTTTTGTACTTATTCGCCACTCATATTTATATGCAACTAAATTTTGATATAAAATTACTTCAACATCTGTTCCTCTTTTAAAAGTGCCATTAACAATTAATCGGTCGTATTCTTTAGTAAAAGTTATATTATGTTCTTTATACTCTTCATCCGTATTTTTTGCGTTAAATATCAAAGATAAACTTTTATCTACTTTAGTTTCTTCAAAATTACCTAAAATATTCGCATCTTTTAATTCATATTTGCCACTATATAAACTCATTTTTTCGACACGATAGTTATTAGTAGGTAATTCTATTTCAAATATAATTTCATCATTTAATAATTCTGTTGTTATACTTTTCAATATATCAGATGATACTAATCCCGCTGGTTGATTTTGAATTACACCATCTTTATATGATATACCACCTGAATGAACAATATAATGATTATTATCAATATAATCAACATCTGAGATATAAGGGGAATAATAACTACTTCCTCTTTCTTTTCCATATTGCCATACTTGTTCAATAGTCATATTAGTAGTATCTACTTTATACATAACGCCTCTAGAATAACTATTAATAGCAGGTACATATTCATCTTTTATTTTTGATTTATTATTACCATTATCGAATATAAATACATATCCTTCTGGAGTTATCATTGCAGCATGTTGGCTCCATTGCCATTCAAAATCATCGATTGGTGTAAAGAAATATTTTTGATATTCACTACTCCAATTAGTAGGGTCACCAATTATCCAATTTAATTTACCACTATCATAATCAATATTTATTACTGCATCTTGATGTCTGCCTGATAAGATAATAGAATTAGTATTTTTATCATACCAAACAGAATTATTATGAAACCAATCATAATCGGTCCAATTTTCTGATTTACCATCATTAATATTTAATATATCTTTTAAATTAAATTCTTTGACTATATTGCCTGTATTTCTATCTAATTCAACAATATAATCTTCAACAGTACCACTATCAAAATTATCTGATGCCACTAAAATATTACCATTTTCTAATTCAAAATAATCATGATGATATCCACCATCTAATTTAAATTCAGTATATATTTTACCTAATAAATCTATTTCATATAATCCAGTTGTGTAATATGGTGGATTAACTAATCTTTCAGTACTAATTAATAAATGCCCATTTTCTAATCTATTAATATTCCAAGTAAAATTCTCGGTTAAATACCATCTTACATCTCCATTTACATCATAAGCACACATATATCCTTTACTAGATGGAGAAAAGAAATATAATTCATTACCTAATTTAGATTTATCATTTATAACATTAGTAGGTAAAATAAAATCATCTGGTAATTTATCTGTTTTAATATATATTGTTTTAGATACATCACCATATTTAATAATTATTTCATTATTATAATCAGGATATAAACCATATATAGGTAAATAATGAACTTTATTAGATGCAAAAGTATTAGTAAAAGTTGTATTTGCATCTTTACCATTAATTATAACAGTAGGTTCTACTTCTTCCTCAGTTTCAAAAATAATTAAAGCAGTTAAAGGAGAAATTTCATATGGATTTAAAATTATATTAGGATTATCAATTGTATATCCACTGCTTTTAAAATTATCTTCAATTTTTTCTTGCATTGAAACTAAACCATCTTTTACTTCAACAATATTTTTACATTTTATTGAATAATAATAAACAAAACTAATAAAAATTAATATTATAAATGAAACGAATAAAATTAATTTTTTCATATTCTCACCTAAGAATATTATACAAAAAAAGCATTGAAAAATCAATTGCTTGTCAGCATTTCATTTCTAATGGAATGTTAAAACTTTTTTTTAATATTTTATTGTTCTTAGAAAAACTCCAATTTATTGTTTCACCTTTACTTATATTATTATTACTATCGCATAATAATAGCGTAACATCCATACTATCAACATTATTTAATTCATCATAATTAAGTTCAATAAAATAAGCTACTACACCATTTATATTTAAATTGGTAGTTGATGGCACTCCCAACAGTAAAGTTTCACAACCATTACATGCATTATTATATATAAATCCTTGATGCAAATGACCTGAAAATAAAACATCATATTTGTTATTATAAAGTATATTGGATTTTTCTATTTCAAATAAATTTTTAATTTTTAACTCTCTTATAAAACAATTTAGATATAATCTGTGACTTAGATGAAACATAACATTATTTAATTTAATTTCCCATTCTTTTCTAGGGATAATATAAAAATTAGATGCATATTTCGTTAATTGTCTTAAATCATATTCAAAAGGAATTGCTTTTTTTTCAAAAAAACCATTAATAAACTCATCATGATTTCCAATTAAAGCATATGTTTTCATCCCATTAAAATTTGGATAAAATTCACTAAATAAAGAAAATTGTTTTAAAATATCTTCTTCACTCCACGATTTGCCTATTATTCCAGAAAAAATATCTCCCATATGAAAACAATTAGTTGCCCCATTTTTCAAAGCATATTCATAAACATTATGCAGCATTTTATAATTTTCTAATTCACTATTTCCTATATGTGTATCAGATATTAAAAGAAATTTTTTATTATTAGTATCATCTACAGTAAATGAATAATAATGTCTAGTAAAAGCTGAATCTTGATAATACTCATTAAAAACATATTTAAAAATAGCATCTTTACTCCAATAATCATCTCTTATTATTACACCTTGCTCCACTAATAAATAATCTACTGCTTCATAAATTTCACTCATATTATAGTTATTATTTAGTATTTCACTTATTTGTTTTATAGTTAATTGTTCATATTTTTGAAATAAATTTTTTATAGTAGAAATTAATATAAGTATTTTATTAGATGAAAAATAATACATAATAATCCCCCTCATTTGGGCTATATTATATCATAATTTTTTATATTTACAAAAAGTAACTTATATAATAAACTAAAATATTATTCTTTGCATCTTTCTTTAATATCAATAATAATTTCTTTTGGAACTAAAGAAGAAATATCTTTTCCAGAAATTACTAATTTTTTTATAATGCTAGATCCTCTAAAATCTTCTTCACTTGTAATATCATATACAAATAGTATTTTTTCACCATACTCAATATTTGACATATAATTAGTAACTAATTGAAGACGAATTTCTTCTTCTAAAGTTCTTCCTGATTTTACGCCACGAAAGACATTAAAAATTTGTTCTTCGTGGCATATATCATATAACATTTTCTTATCGCCTAATTTAACAATAACTCTATTACCATATTTTTTTGTGCTTTTTTTTATTAATTTAATTCGTTCTTCTTGATTAAACCAATAATTTTTTTTATCATAATTATCTGCAACAATTATATAAACTTCATCAAAAATTTTTAATGCATTTTCTAGTCTGTCATTATGTCCATTGTGCCATGGATCAAAACTTCCTGCAAATATTGCTTTGCTCATTATCCCATCCCCTTAAGATGCAATTTTCAACTTTTTCAACTTGTTTTTCTATTGAAAGATTAGTACAATCAATTAATTTAATTTTATTATCAAAATTAATTTTACAATATTCATTGTATGTATCTAAATATAATTGATTGTATTCGTAAGCTAATTTATCATATTCGCTAATATGAGTTCTCTTATTAATTCTATCTTTTAACACTTCTTTAGAATTATTTATAAGAAATAGAACTGAATATGAAGGATTATCTTTGAAAAATTTTTTATACGCTGAAATTCTTTCTTTCATTGGAATATTTAAAAGCATATATTGACAAATAAAATCAGATCTATCTAAACAAATAATCCCTTTTTCTATAAGTTTAACAATTGTGGTTGTTTTTCCAACACCATCTGTTCCTTCTATAAATGTATTAGTAAATTTTAAATTATCAATATTTTCATCTAAATATAATTTATTACTTGAAACATCTATAAATCCCTTATATTCTAAATTTTTTTTTGATTTTACAATAATTAAACCACTTAAATATTTTTCAACAACAATTTTATCATTATCAATTTCATACTGATATACTGTTTTTTTATCATTTTCAAATTTATTTATAATTTTTCCTTTTTTTAAAATATTATTTAAATTATTTTCTCTTACAATAACATATTTCTTTGTGTAAATTAAATTATTGAGCCAATTATATAAAATTGGTAACAAATCTTCATTATAACTAAAAGATTCAAAAATAGTGTTATTTTTTTTACATATCTCCATTGCTTTACATATTGCAAACCAATAATCAGATTTAATCGTATAATTACTATTTTCATTTTTATAAAAAACAACTATTCTTTTTTTCATATGAGCGGCTTCTATAAGTTCAACAATTCCACCTACAGAAAAATTTAAATCAAACACGCAACAAAATATTTCTGAATTTTGAATCGTTTCCATTTCTTCTTTCATTACAGTTAAACAATCTGTAGACGTAAAGTCGCCATTCGAAGCTTGTTCAAAATAAAATGGACCACAATAATGTATTGGATAATTTCGAAGTAAAGTATTTTTATTAGGATATGTCAATTTTAAAGATGTTCCTAGTAATATTGATCGATAATCATTTGTTAATCTTTCTGATAATTTACCAGTTTTTGAATTAAATTTAAATTTTCCAGCAAAATATATTTTTTTTATCATTTATTACACCTAGTATTCATTATTTTATACCAATTTATAAAACTTCCAATTGCCATAAATGTCCATATAATATTAAGTGTAAATAAATATAATGCTTGATTTGGTAATAACCAATATGTAATACAATAAAATATATCATTAAAAAACCAAATTACCCAAGTATCAATTTTTTTCATTATCATATAATAAGTAGCAATAAATGAAGAAACTGTTGTAAACGAATCTATTAATGGAAGCGGGTCATCTGTCTGTTTTAATCCTAAAAATACAAAATATGTTCCTATAAACATTATTGTAATATAAACAATTCTTTCTTTCATTGAACAAACTCCAATATATTCTTTTTCTTTTTTATTCCAAATTATAAAACCTACAATACCTACTAAAATATAACACAAACTATTTGTTGCATCGCCATATAAATTTACATTTAAAGAAAATAATAACATTAATATCATTTGAATTATATATGCAATCCAATTACTTCTTTTATTTAACATTACTAATAGCCCTTGAAGTAATCCAAATATTGTAGTCCCTATTTCTAAGACTATCATTTCACACCTAACTTTCTTTTTTATTTAAAACTTTTTTAACATAATCTCTTTGTTCTTGTTTACTATACTTTCATTAATTCTAATTACTAAATTAATTAAATCTCTTTATCTTAGTTTTTTCATTAATATTATCTATTATTTCAGCAATAATATTTGAATAATTAACAATAAAACTATCAACTAATTTAGGAATAAATTTTTTCACTTCGTTTACATCAAATATATTTAATTTGTCAGATTCAATACTATATGATTGTTCAATATAATTTTTAGTTTTTCTTAACACTTCAAATATATTATTATAGTCAACTTCTTCAATACCTGGATTAATAAATTTATCTATATATTCACATAAATCTAAAAAAGGAAACTCAATATTATAATAATTTAAAATTATTTTATTCATAACTGTATAATCATCATATATACTAACCTTACTATCTTTACTAAAAACATCATTAGCTAAATAAATATTACCATTTTGTTTAATTTTTATAAACTTTAATAATTTTATATATATTGTTTGTTTCATATTCTCATCTAAACATTCAAAACTTTGTTCAAATAAATCACCAAAAAATTGTTTGTCCGTATATAAATGAAATAAATAACCTAATGCACTCATATCTGATTTAATTAATTCATTATATTTATCTACAAATTTTTCAATTATTGGCACTTGAATACACAAGTCTTTATCTTTTGATGTACGAAAATGTGTACTAACTTTTTCTTCTTGTACTTTTCTAGAAAAATTGTTTTTTACTAATCTTAATTCTTCTTGACTAATTCCGTCTGGAATAATAAACTTTAAGTTAGTAGAATCTACAATTAAATTTCCTAATAAAAATTGTTTTTTTTGTTCCTCAGTTAAAACAATATGATATTTTTCCTCAAATTGTTTTAAAAAATTTAATCCTGCAGTATGATGTATTACAAATGACGCCATAAAATCACCTCTCATTAAAATTTTCTTTATTTAATTTATCATTTTATTTAAAATATAATTACCTAGCCACTAAATTAGCGCTTCATAAATTTTTAATTTTACTATCTATTTTTGCTAAAGTTTTTCTATTGCTTAGTTCAAAAATCAGATCGAATCCAAAAACATTTACTCAACGATAAGTTAATGTTATTTTAACATTTATATTTGTAACATTTTTTTCCATCATAATAAACTAAATAACAAACTACTTTAGCACTTTTAATTTTTTACATCTATTTATATTTTTTCACTTATATAATTTTTATTATCTCCTAAAAACCTATAGATAAATATACAAAATTTAATTCATTTTCATTGATATTAAGTGCTTTAATAATCAATAAACAAAATAAATCATTTCTAAAAATATCAAAATTTAATTCTTTAAAGAAATATTGTTTAAAAATTATTTACTCATTTCATTTAATTTTCTTAACTTTTTTTCTTTATTAATGCTTGCCATCATCTCACATTTCAACCGGTTTACTTGTATTTTAAAATATAATGTGATATAATGCAAATACATATTAGTTATTTATATTATAACTAAAAGTTATATATAAATTTTTTAGAAAGGAAAAATATGAATATTAATTTAGAATTGTATAAAATTTTTTTAAGTGTCGCTAAAAATAAAAGCATAACTAAAGCGTCTAATGAACTTATGATTAGTCAACCTGGCGTTAGTAAATCTATTAAAAATTTAGAAAATCAATTAAACTGTTCTTTATTTATTAGAACTAAATCTGGAGTATGTTTAACCAATGAAGGAAATTTATTATATTCAAAATTAGGCGATGCTTTTGAATTAATAAATAATGCTGAAAACTCGCTTATGGAAATGCTTAATTTAGAATATGGTTATTTAAATATTGGCATAAGTAGTACTCTTACAAGATACTTTTTATTAGAATATCTTGAAAAATTTCATCAATTATATCCAAAAATTAAAATAAAAATCTATACTGGACCTTCTTCACAGCTATTAATTAAAGCAAGAAATGGCATAATTGATTTTATTATATTAAATTTGCCATTCAATATTCCTAATGATTTTTCTGTTAAAAATTTAAAAACAATTCACGATTGTTTTGTAGCAAATTCTAACTATAATCATTTGAAAAATAAAATTATTTCATTAAATGAATTAAGTAATTATTCTTTAATTTTAATATCAAAAGGATCAAATACTAGATATTTTTTAGATGATTTTTGTTTAAAAAATAATATAAATTTAATTCCAGAGATAGAACTTACTAGTCATTCTTTAGTCATTAACTTTACAAAAATAGGATTAGGCATTGGATTATGTACTAGAGAATTCATAGAAAAAGAATTAAAAAAAGAGGAACTTTTTGAATTAAATGTTACTCCACAATTAGAAAAAAGATATATTGGATTAATATATCTAAAAAATAAAACATTAAATAAAAGTTCAAAGGAATTTCTAAAATTATTAAAATAATTGATTAAAACTAATGATAGTTAAAACTACACCCAAATTTAAGATTAAATGTATTTATATTGATAGTTTTATTATAATGATGCACTTTATAATAAAATTTTCTTTTAAGTTAGATTTTTCCTTCAAACTTATTAATATATGATTGTTTTTTTATGAAAAAAGAACTATGATCTAGTTCCTTTATTCCATTCGTGTTTTCTTAATGTAATCTATCAGTAATTTCATTGGTTTGTTCAATATTTTAAAAATCGATTTCTTCAAATATTTCATTAAAAGTTCCTCCAAATATATTATATATTTGGTACATAATTTTTTCAACAGTACTTCGTTTACGATTTAATATTGCAACCCATTAGAACGAATTGAATTTTACTTAGCGCTTTCTGAAATTATTAATTTTTTTGTTCAACAGTAATGATTCCTATTTTGGTATCAGTATCTTTCAATTTATCTTTTTTTACATATTGTTATCACTAAAAAATAATAACGTTTTTTGGGATAATCCTTCTATTTTTTTAATTTATATGGAATAGTTATTGAAATATCTTTATTGACACTTTGTTTAAATTTTGATATATTATTTCTAGAAAAAATGACTTATTTAAAATGACGCTAGAATTATTTAGTTTGCCATTTTGAGTCATTTTTTTTGCATTTTTTTAACTTTTTATTCTAACATTTATATTATAATTTTTCATATCGTTACATATAAAAATATGATATTTATTAAAGTGTGATATAATGAAAGTGGTGATAAATATGAGGACAAGAGATTGGTTAAAGAAAAAAAGAAATGAAAAAGGAATTACTCAAAAAGAATTAGCTACAGAAGTTGGTCTATCAACATCGACAATTATGCTTATAGAGGAAGGTCAAAGGTTAGGATCTGCTAATACTTGGGAACTTTTAGAGCAATATTTTTGTGCTAATAATGAATTAGAAAAAATAAAAGATAAAAAACAAATAATAAATAATTTAGTTGAAGACATCAATATGTTTGGTAAAAATGCTTTATGTTTATTATTATTTAAAACAAAAAACAATACTATAATATTTGAAAATTATATAGTTTATCAAAATATTATAGATAAAAAAGAAAAAGTAAGAAATGGCCAAAAATATATTGAAACAAAATTAATTTATGCTTTAAAAATATTTAAAGAACAATATAATATAAAAACCCTTAAAAAATAAGGGTTAATTTTCTAATGGCGGAGTAGAAAGGATTTGAACCTTCGCGCCGGTTACCCGACCTACACCCTTAGCAGGGGCGCCTCTTCAG
>CALVYO010000031.1 GCA_944372275.1 uncultured Bacilli bacterium | reverse complement strand
AAACCAGGATTAAAAGCAGCTCGTCGTGCACCACAATTTAGTAAGAGATAATCAAGTATTTACTTGGTTATTTTTTTATGTTAAAATCTGTATGGATGTTATGATTTATGGATATAATAATATCAAAAGATTTAAATATAACAGATTATAAAAATCTAATTAAATCAGCAGGGTGGAAAGAATTAAACGATAAACAAATAAAAAAAGCTATTGAAAATTCAATGTGTGTAGTATTTGCTAAAGATGATGAAAAATTGTAGGTATGACGAGACTAATAGGCGATTATGGAACACATGGTTTAATTGTAGATGTTGTTGTTTTACCTAATTATCAAAATAAAGGTATTGGAAGTAGAATGATATTAGAAATAAAAAAATATATTTATGATTCTTTAGATAATAATGAAAAGTTTTTGATTGAATTGTGTCCAACAACAGGAAAAAGAAACTTTTATCAAAGATTAGGATTTAAATATAAACCAGAAAATATGGATGGAATGTATTTATGGATAGAAAGGATGAAATAATGAATAAAATAGTTTTAATAGGTTGTGGTAATGTTGGTATGAGTTATGCTTACGCTTTATTAAATCAAAAAACTAATGTTAATGAACTAGTTTTAATTGATTTGGATAAAGAAAGAGTAATAGGTGAAGTAATGGATTTAAATCATTGTTTAGCGTTTGCTCCTAATAAAATTGATATTAAAGTAGGTAGTTATGAAGATTGCAAAAATGCGACAATAGTAGTTATTGCTGCAGGCGCTAATCAAGAAAAAGGCGAAACAAGAATGGATTTAATTTATAAAAATAGTAAAATTTTTAAAGATATTGTTACTAAGGTAATTAAAAGTGGTTTTGATGGTATATTTTTAGTAGCTACTAATCCTTTAGATGTGATGACTTATTTAACTTGGAAATATTCTAAATTACCTACTAATAAAATAATAGGTACTGGTACTAGTTTGGATACTGCTAGGTTAAGATATATGGTTGCTGAAAAATTAAAGATAAGTCCTAAAAATGTTCACGCTTATGTTATAGGAGAACATGGAGATTCGGAATTTGTTCCTTGGAGCAACGCTAATGTAGGCTTACAAAATATTAAAGATTATTTAAATGATAATGAATTAGATGAAATTTATTTAAATGTTAAAAATGCTGCTTATGAAATTATAAATAGAAAAGGTGCAACATATTATGGGATTGGTATGTGTTTAGTTAGAATTACTAATGCTATTTTAAATAATGAAAATAGTATTATAACAATTTCAACTTATGATGAAAATAATGATATATTTATTGGATTACCTACTATTATAAATAAAAAAGGCGTTAAAGACAAAATATATGTTAATTTAAATGAAGAAGAAACACTTAAATTACAAAATTCAATTGATGTTATTAAAGATGCTATTAACAAATTTTTTTAATGTAAAAGTTAGACTTTTAATCATATTTATGGTATACTTTTTACATTAGGAGAGTGCTGTTATGAATGGAGTAAATAATAAAAATCAAGATAATATTCAATTAGATAATGAAAGTAAAAAAAATAAATTTATTAATAAAAAAAATATGTTAGTTTCAATAATAATAATTTTAATTATTATTGTGATTTTAACAATATTAAATCATTCTAAAAGTCAAAATAACAACGATAGCAACCAAAATATTGATAGTCAATATTATGCTAAATTTACTGCAGATAGGATAGATTTAGTGGTTAATAGTGAAAATGATATATTTGAATATATTGATACAAACATAAATGAAAAAGAAAATATAATTATAACTTCAAGTGATGAAAAAATTGCTAATATAACAGATGGCAAATTAAAAATAACAAATGTTGTTGGATGCTTAACATTAAAAATCACATTGACATATAACGATAGTATTTCTACTATAGAAATTTGTAGTCAATTAGGCAATTCAGATTTTGTAAATAATACTTTTAAAAATTTCAGATTTTATGAAAATAGTGATTATTTTTTAGGCAACTCAGAAGATGGTTATAGTTATTTATATAATTTAAAAACTGGTAAATTAATTGATAAAACTGATGGAATTATGGAATATGGTTATGATGCTTATTATTATATAGATGGAATTATAAAAAGAAATGGTAAAATAATTGATAAAGTTTCTAGTAATGAAGACTATGATATATATAAAGATAAAAGTGATAGCAATTCTTTATATTATATATATATTGAAAAAAGAAATGATGATAAATTTGAAAAAAAAATCATTGGTGATTATTTTTATTTGATTGAAAGAAATGAGAAATTTTCATCTATAAAAAAAATAAATCTTAAAAATGGCAAAGAAGAAATTACTAAGACCTATAGTGGTTATATTTCACAATTATCTTATATACAAACAGGCAATAATTATTTTGCTCTTACCGAGTCAGGTGACAACTATGATAGTTATATAATTGATTATAATACTTTAGAATTTATTAAAGGAAAAGAATATGGTATTTCTAATAGATATGTGGTTACAGATGTTAGTTTACATGTAAATGATAGTAAATATTTAATGTCTTATAGAAAAAAAGATAATAAAAAAGGTATTATAGATTATAATGGAAAAACTATTGTTCCATTTGAATATGAAGAAATATACACAAATGATTATAAAGATTTTTTTGTAGCTGTTAAAAATGGTTTCTATGGTGTAGTTGATGTTAATAATAAAACTATTTTACCTTTTAACTATGATGGAATTGAAATCATTGGTGATTATTTCGTAACAATAAAAGATGAAAAAACATCAGTATTAAATAGTAATCTAAAAGAAATATATAGTTACAATTATAGCCATAAAATTGAATTTGAAGGAGCACATTTTTATCCGGAAGGAATTCTTGGATGTGGTCCTGAATGTTCTTCACCATTCTATGTAACTATAAAAAATAGTAAATTATTATTATATATTAATACAGAATATGGAAAATTAATGGAAGATACTGATTACGAAAAAGAAGATTTGGTAGTTATGATTGAAGGAAATAATTACACAGAAGATTATAAGAATAGTGAAATTGATAATGCATATTTATATGACAAAAATAATTTATTAAATGGAAAATATTCAGTTAAAAAGGATGATAATAATTTAGAAATATATGATGTAAATAATAAGTTAATAAAAAATACTGAAGGAAAATCAATTACTTATTTAAAATATAATTATTATTACGTTGAAAATTTGAATAATGGTTACATAATAACATTAGATTAGGTTATTTTAAAGATAACCTTTTTCTTAACATCTCTTTATAAATTTTAATTAAAAATTTATTGACTTAAGAAATCTTTAATTATATATTAAGAATTGCAGTGAAATATAAGATAAAAAAGGGGACAATGTTAAGAAAATATATAATAACAATTAAAAATAGTAATCAGATTTAGATTACTATTATTTTTTTAATTGTTTTCTAAATTCTTCTGGCTCATAATCACTACGTTCTTTTTTACCGCATATTGTACATTTTCTAGTATAGTACCAAGAACGATCAACAAATCCTTCGTGTTCTTCCCAATTGGTATAAATATGACCTTTTATTTGACAAATTCCTTCATTTATTTCTTGTAGTTGTTGTTGTCTTTTACTTAATGTTTTATTTGCTAAGTCAATTAATTTTATAGTTTTTTTTTCTTAATTTTAGCAATTGAATAATAGTTTCTTGCCTTTGTTTTTCTTTTTCACTTTTAATGCTATCTACTTTTTGAATACAATCATTAACTATATTTTTAATATCCATTATAACCCTCCTATTTAAATTATATAATAATTTTCTTTTTTACGCAATTATATCGTGATATAATAATTTAAAAGGAGAATAAATATGAAGTTAGTACCAATAACAGATGAAAAATATATTAATTATCGAATTGATGCGATGTTTGATTGTTATAAATGGGATCCACAGTTTGTTGATAACAATACTTTAGCTAGGTATGTTTTAGTATTAAGTGAAAAAGAATATAAAGAATTAGTTGAATTAACAGAAAAATTAGATTTAGAAACAATAGAGGCAGAAAAATTTTTAAATAATAATTTGCAATATATAAAACCTTTATATTTGCCTAAAAAGTTAACTAAAGAAATTAAAAAAATGAAAAATTATGATAAAAATAAACATATTCGATTAATGCGTTATGATTTTCATCCAACCATAGATAATAAATGGCAGATAAGTGAAGTAAATAGTGATGTTCCAGGTGGTTTTGCTGAAGCGTCTTTACTTCCTAAGTTAGCAATTAAAACATTAAAAGAAGATTATTATAGTATTGATTTTGGAGAAATATTATCTAATGCAATAAGTAGAAAAATTAAAAAAAAAGGAACTATAATGTTTGTTCACTGTACTTCTTATAGCGATGATAGACAAGTGATGCAATATATTGGCGATAAAATGAAAAGTTTAGGTTACAATTCTATTTATGGTGCAGCAGATCACTTAATTTTTAAAAATAAACAAGCAATAAGTATTTTAAATAATTATGAAGGTAAAATTGATTGTATATTTAGATTTACTCCTTTAGAATGGCTAAAAGATATAAAGCCAAAAACTTGGAGTGGATATTTTGATACTATTACACCATCTTGTAATCATCCAATTGCTATATTCGCTCAAACTAAAAGATTTCCGCTTATTTGGAATGTATTAGAACAAAATGGTATTAAAATGACAACTTGGAAAAAATTATTACCAGATACTAAAGAAGTTAAAGATTTTGAAGAAGGCTATATATATAAGCAAGCTTGTGGGCGAGTAGGTGAAAATATATCAATAAAAGAGGCTTGTTCTAAAGAAGAATATTTGAAGATATTGAAAGATGCAAAAAAACATCCTAAAAACTATGTTGTTCAAAAAAAATTTTTTAGTAAACCTATTAAAAGTGCTGATGGTAAAGAATATCATATATGTTTAGGTTCATATACAGTAGATGGTAAACAAGCAGGATTTTATGCTAGAATAAGTAAATTACCTAGAATAGATTCTTATGCTGCTGATATTCCAGTAGTAATTGAAAGGAATAAAAAATGACAAATAAAGAAGTATATAAAATATGGGCGCCATATCATGCAAAATGGTCAAATTGGGTGAGACCAGTACCATTTATCTATCTTGATGAAAAAATCGATGAATTTATTGATTATACTATACCTCATATTAATTATTTAAATGAAGTATTAGATAATACTGCAATAATAGTTGATATAAATGGTATTGATAGTATTAAAGAAGGAATTTCTTTAAGTAAAATAGGGTATAGACCAATTCCAATATTTAATGGGACAAATTCTAATAATGCACTATCTACGACTAATAATAAAGTAATAGAACCATTATTGATATGGGGGGCTTTAGAACTACAAAAAATTAAATTAAAAGATGATGCATTACCAGTTTTTCTTTTAGATGAAAATAGATTAAATAGATATAAAATTGATCGTGGTATTTTTGATAATAGTTGGGATGTTTACTATCAAGATTTACCTTCATCTAAATATTTTTTAAATAATAATATAGATAAAATATTAGTTAGGGCCAACAAAATAAATAAAGATTTAAATAAAATATTGTATGATTATCAAAAAAATAATCTAAAAATACTTTTCACTAATGGTTTCGAATCAATTAAAGAAATTAAAATAAAAAAAATAAAATATATTAATTAAAATGATAAAATTTTCTGGAAAAATTGTTCAATTTGGTTTTGGAGCAGTTGGTAAAAGTTTTTATGAAAAAGTAAGAGAAGAAATACAATTTAAAAATAATGATTATTTTGTTATTACCGCTAATAAAGATGAATATATTCCTTATATAAATTTAGGAGGTATTACAACCAATTTTTATGTCTATGAAGTAACTAAAGAAAATTATCAAGAAATATTTAGCCAATTTTTAACTGATGGTGATATATTAATTGATTTTGCTGATACAGTAGGAACAAAAGATATATGTAAATGGTGTATTGATAATAATATAATGTATCTTAATACAGGTGAAGCAGATTGGCCAGATAATTGGTACAGTATATTTGAAGAAAATATTAAAAAAAATAAATTAAAAAAAGAATGTCATCCTAAATATCCTATTGTCTTACAACATGGAAATAATCCTGGGTTAGTATCACATTTCGTTAAACTAGGACTAGAATATATAGTTAATAAACAATTTAAGCATAATAAATATTTTAAACAATTAATAAAAGATAATAAGTTTAATTTATTAGCCTGTGAATTAAATGTTAAAATGATTCACGTTAATGATATAGATTTACAAAACATTAAAGAAAATTTTAAAGAAAATAAATTAGTTAGTACTTGGTGCGTTGATTCATTTTTCTTTGAATTATTAAGTGAAGCTACACAAAATATTGGAACTTATGAAACAAATATTAATAAAGATGAATGTAATTTGTTAGATTGCGATAAAGGATTTGTTGAATATAAAAAACTAGCAGTTGATATGCCTTGTAAGACGTATTATAGTAATGGTAAATTTATTGGTTATTTAGTTCCTCATGAAGAAACTATTACAATAGCCAATAGTTTAGAAGTTAAAAATAACGATAAAGTAATTTATCGCCCATCGGTTATGTTTATTTATTCACCTTGTTTTTTGGCCAACCAATATTTAATTAATTCTAAAACAAATTTAGAAAATGAAAATATTGTAAGAAATCATATTTATCCTAATGAATGGGAAATTGTTTATGAAGATAAAATTAAAGATGGAACAGAGTATGTAGGTGTATTAATAATTGGTGACAATTTTAACCCTGTTTGGATAGGAAATCGGATTGAGTTATCTTATTTGTATCGTAAAAAAAATTCATATTTTCAAACACCTACTATTACACCAGTAGCAATGTCTGCTTTATCTGCATTATGTTGGATGATAAAAAATAAGGAAAAAGGCGGCATATATTTTCCTGATGATATAAAAGATTATAAATATATAGTTAAAAAAGCTGAAAAATATATATCTAAAACAATTTATAAAACTATTGATAAAAATATATTAGAAAAATCATTAAATATTGATATTACTAATTTACAATCTAATGATTTTTATGCAAAAGAAAAAGAATAACTGAATATTCTTTTTTTAATGGCCACCGCCACCGCCTCCGCCGCCTCGGCCGCCGCCACCATAAAATGATCCACCAAACCTACTACTATGAGAAATAGATCTTGCTGTATTTGTAGCACTTCTAAAGGAACGTCCGGTATATCTAAAGTTAGTAGAACGGTAATATCTATTGCTTAAGATAGGACTATTAGCGATATCAGGGCAATTTACTTCTAATGCTTTAATTACTTTTTCTGAAATACCAAAAGCAGTTGCATAAACTAAATATTTTTCCCAAAGAGGTAATTCAATTATTGTTTTTTCTTTCATTAAAGTATTACTATTTAAGAAATTATATAAAGCATACCATTTTGCTTGTTCGTTAGAACCTAGTTGAGTTAATAATATATAATTTTTTGAATTCCTTTTTAAAATAATTGCACTTATAATTAAAATTAATCCTAAAATAAATAAGGAACCAAAAGCAAAATCAAATCTTGTGTTATAAATAATTAAGTTACCGATTATTAATATAATTAAAGCAAAGATTATATACATCGTACCAGTAGAGTTATATTTGTTTTTAACATATTTATAATCAGAAACTTGGAAATATTTTTGATTGATTCCAATATTAACAATAGATAAATCAACAGAACGAACAAAACTATTTGTACTATCATAATTTTTGGCAACATTTTCTTGGAAAGTTTTCATTGTTACTGTGTTATTATAGGCATATTTAACAATTAAATTGAAATAATTTTTTTCGTTTTCTGAAAGATCATCTAATTTTTTACCATTTTTATTATATTTTTCTTCGATAACCATTTTATCCACAGTTAAATTCTGATTAGTTAAATTAGTTTGATTTGTTATTTGTGGATTTAATGTATATCGATTATTAATTAAGTTTGGAATATATAGTATATTGAGATTAATATTATCAGGAGTCCAATTTTTATAATCTACTATTTTAGTTAATTCAATATAACCTTTTCTTATCAGATTTAGCATAATCGCTGAATAACTATCGCCAACATCAACTTTTTTATTTTTCTTGCAAAATGCTAAAGTGGTTGCAAAGTAAGGATCTAAATCACTTGGAATATCTCTAAAATATTGCATTTCCATTTGTGGTTTATAGAAGTTATATTTCTTTTTAATTTTTTTATCTTTATTAATTGTTGAATATAAGACTAGAATTGAAATTAGTGAAGTAATTGTTAAGAAGACAATTTTTTTATTTTTATATTCTTTTGGTAAATTATCATATTCTATCATTGCTTGTTTAGCTTCTTCTAAATATACTTCATGTGAATAAACATTATTTGGAGCGTATTCTGTAAATATATGTTTATCCTCATTAAAAGAAAGTAAAGAAAATTCTAAATATTTATTATATGGCTTGAATTTTAAATCAGAACTATCTAAATTAAAGATAAATGTATGATAACCAGGGTTAATATCATCTGATTCAGTAAATTCAAATGTATGAGAATCAGTACCATAAGTATGGGCTAAATAGTTATTTTCTTTTGGCATATCTTTATCGGGTATTAAAATTTGACCATTAAAAGATTCTAAATATTTAATAGTATCTTCAGAATACATTGATATATATAACTCTGAAACATCGCTATATTTTAAAGAAGCATTATGCATAATATATTGTAATTCAAAGGTTATTTCTTCACGATATAGACCATTAACATAGAAGAAGACTGCTTCATAATCGGCTAAATCTTCATTATATGGTCCTTTACTATGATACCATTTAAATGGTCCATATATAGAACTAGTATAATCACTATCATCCCAATATAGTTTTGGACTTTCTTTATATACTATTTCTGAACCATCGGAATTGATTTGTTTTACGGATATAACATCATAATCAATTTTTAATCCATCGACATAATCTTCTGGTAAATCACGCCATAGTTCCCAAAAAGGATTATTAATTGAAGCAGCGTGGATATCATAAGTTAATTTTTCGGTAACTAATATATCGCCACCATATCCTTCTTCATCTAGTACTACTGCTTTATAATCGACATCAACTATTCTAGCATAGTCGTTTAGACCTAGACCTGTACTTTCTTCTAAACTTGTTGCAACATAATCCAAAATTAATGGTAAAGCATAAATTAATATAAGTAAAATTAAAAAAAATACTCCTGAGTTTTTTTTCATATTATCCCAACCTTCTAACTATATTATACATTATAAAATCATTATTACAAATAAAAAATATAATTTTTTTGATATTATAAAATATTTTACACTCATAAGTATTAAATTGACTTTTAATTTTTTTTAAATATAATAATTAAATGAATGAATTGATTTGTTAAAAATATAGAAAAGGTGATAAAATGAAAATATTAAAAAAAATAAAAATAAATAACATAAATTATTATGTTATAATTGAATTAGAATATAAACAATCAGAAAATAAAATTCCAATGTTACGACTTAAAGATTGTAAAAATGATTATTGGGATAGTGGTGATTGTTCTATATTAATTAAAAAAATTGAAGAAAATTATACATTAAAAAAAGCACAACAATATGATAATAATATTGCTTATATGGCTGATGTTCTCTATATATTTGATAGAATGCCTTTTATAAGTGGTATTAAAGATGTTAATTTTTCTAATAATATTGTAAATGAAGAAACATATGTTTCGAGAGAGGAAATTGAAAAATATATTAAAAATTTTAATATTAAAATGAATTTTAATAATGATTTTAAATTAAGTGATTATCGAACTTGGAATTTTTAATAATATTTATGATATAATTAGAGCGGTGGTTTTATGTTATTAAGTAGTGAATGGCTTGATTATGAATGTTTAAGTGCTGGTAATGGTGAAAAATTAGAAAGATGGGGTAATGTTATTTTAAGAAGGCCTGATCCTCAGGCTATGTGGCCTATTAAAAATAGTAATTTATGGAATAATATAGATGCTTTTTACCATCGTTCTAATAAAGGTGGTGGTTACTGGGAATATAAAAAACAATTACCTGATTACTGGATAATTGAATATAAAGATTTAAGATTTAAGGTAAGTCCAACTAATTTTAAACATACCGGTTTATTTCCTGAGCAAGCTGCTAATTGGGATTTTTCAATTAATAAAATAAAAAATAGTAAAAGAAAAATTAAAGTTTTAAATTTATTTGCTTATACTGGTGGGGCAACGATGGCGGCTAGTTATGCAGGCGCTGATGTTGTTCACGTTGATGCGGCTAAAGGTATGGTCGAATGGGCAAAAGAAAATATGAGATTATGTGGTTTAGAAAACAATAAAATAAGGTTTATTGTCGATGATTGTTTAAAATTTGTTCAAAGGGAATTTAGAAGAGGCAATAAATATGATGTAATCATTATGGATCCTCCTAGTTATGGTAGAGGACCTAATGGTGAAATGTGGAAGTTTGAAGATAATTTATATAATTTAATTAATGAATGTTTAAAAATATTAAGTGATGAACCATTATTTTTCTTAATTAATGCTTATACAACTGGCATATCAAGTACAGTTTTATATAATATTTTAAAAACTACTTTAGAAAGTAAATATAAAGGTAAAGTTACCGCTGGTGAAATTGGTCTACCGATTAAAGATAACAATTTAGTTTTACCTTGTGGTATATATGGAAGATGGGAAAATGAAGATACTATATGAAGATAATCATTTATTAGTTGTAGTAAAGCCTGTTAATGTTCCTGTTTGTGAAGATGAATCAAAAGATAAAGATTTATTAAGTATGTTAAAACAATACTTAAAAGAAAAATATAATAAACCTGGGAATGTCTATTTAGGGTTAGTTCATAGATTAGATCGACCTGTAAGTGGGGTAATGGTATTTGCTAAAACTAGTAAAGCGGCTTCAAGATTAAGTGAACAAATAAGATCGAAACAATTAAAAAAAGAATATCACGCAATTGTTATTGGAAAAGTTGATAAAGGTATTTATAAAGATAATTTGTTAAAAGATAAAAGAACAAATATAACTAAAGTAGATAAAAATGGAAAAGTTTCAATTTTAGAATATGAATTAGTAAAATATGTTGATAATTATTCATTAGTTAAAATTAATTTACAAACAGGTAGATCACATCAAATAAGAGTCCAATTTTCTTATCATAATCATCCGTTAGTTGGCGACAATAAATATAATAAAATAGAAATTAAAAAAATACCTGTTTGTTTATTTGCTAATAAATTAACTTTTTACCATCCGATAACTAAAGAAAAATTGGTTTTTGAAGAATCACTACCAAATTATTATCCGTGGAATTTATTTTAGACACAAAAGTGTCTAATTTTTTTAAATCTTTACAAAATGACTTTAAATATAAATTAAATATGGTACAATAAAGGTATTATGAAAAAAGTAGCTATTGGAAGTTTTGTATTATTAATATTACTTTATGTTTTAACGCTTCATATTGATATCGATTTTTTAACTGATGATATCAAAGTTTTTAGTGAGCAAGAATTAAGTGTATCAAGTTGTTTAAAAGATATGTTTGGTTTTTGTTTAGCTAAATTACCAGTAAATATAAATAGTAATATCGATATTAATAAAATTGGTAATTATGAAGTAGAGTATGAAGTAAATACATTATTTAAACACAAAAAAGTTATAAAAAATATTAATGTATTTGATGATGAAGCACCAGTTATTATGGTGGATAAAGATATAATTGAATCTTGTCCTAATAAAGAAGGAATTATTAATTATAAGGCTATTGATAATTATGATGATGATATAACGGATAAAGTAATTAAGGAGATAGTAGATAATAAATATATATTGAAAGTTAGTGACAGTTCGAATAATGAAACTATTTTAGAAATACC
>CALVYO010000030.1 GCA_944372275.1 uncultured Bacilli bacterium | reverse complement strand
AATAAATATACCATACCTCTCACCTACTTAATTATACTATATTTTTAAAAAAAACTAAAGTAAATTTATAGTTGACATATATTAAAAATTAATTTATAATTAATATAGAGATATATTTAATAATTAGGTGTTTTGCTCTATTTTTAATTTATTTTAAGAATGGAGGTGAACTTTATGAACTTCAATAAAAACGAAAGGAATAAAGATGCAATTAATCGTTGTATTTGCAATGATTGTATTTTATACAGTTGTTACTTTAAAAAACAAAGATTAGAAATCAAAACACCGACTCAGCATTGATATCGGTGTTTTCCCAAAATATGAGTAAACATCTAATACAGGAATATTAAATGTATCTCTTTTTTTATTATATGAAACAATTCATATCTATATTCATTATATAACATATAATTAATTTTGTCAAATAATATTAAATTCTTTTTTTGGATTGTAAAAGATTATTATAATATTCAAAAGCGTTTGTAACAACATTTTCCCCTATTTTTTTAATTTTATCAAAATCTGTCATTAATTCTCTAAATTCTTTTTCTGATAAAATTTCGCTTAAATATTTGACAGCTAAATATGATAAATAATAACCATTATAGTCATCGTTACAAAATGTATTACCATGTTTTATTTGATTCATATTAGGAATAGATTTGGTATTATTTTTAATATTATCAAAAAAATTTTTAAACTTATCTATATTATTTAAAAAATCAAATTCACCAGAACAAAATTGAGCCATTCCCTCATCATACCATATTATTCTTTTAGAATAATCATTATTTAAAATTAATTCCATATACATTATATGAAAAGATTCATGACATATAGTATGCAATAATCTACTTTTCAAGTTATCATTTCCAACACAAAAATTAATCATACCTTCATCATAAGTACCAGTTGCATATTTTGGTAATGTATCTTCTTTTCTTATATCATAAATAAAATTCCGAAATTCTTGAATATCATCAAAACAATTAATTCTAATTTTTCTAAATTTTTTTATATTAAAAAGAAGAAAGTATTCTTTTAACTTTTTTTCAAAACTTGGCAAAATTTTAAGAAAAATATCTTTCAAAGTATCTGGACAATATAAACAATATTCTTCCGTTTCAATTTGATATTTAATCATGTTTGACTCCCTATTATATATTTAATTTATTATATATTTAATTTATTATTAATTAATCTCTTCTTTTACCAAATAAACTTAATAATTTTAAGAATAAATTAATAAAATCTAAATATAATTCTAAAGCTCCATAGATAGCTAAATTATCACTGGGAAATGTATCTAAATTATATTTTACTTTTTGAATGTCATAAGCAGTATAACCTAAAAATATTACTATACCAATAATAGTTAAGACTAAATCAAATGTTTCATTACCTATAAACATATTTATTAAACCACAAATTATGATGGCTAATAATCCCATAAATAAGAATGTACTAAACTTACTTAGATCTATTTTAGTAAAATAACCTATTAAAGCAAATATTCCAAATAATAATGCTGTTATACCAAACACATAAATTAAAGAATATAATTCATAAGCTAAAAACAAATATGAAAAAGTAAGTCCTGTAACAAATGAATATAGTAAAAAACATATTTTAGCAGTAATACTACTCATCGTCCTTATTTTTAATGAAAAGAAAATAACCAAACCAATTTCGATAATAGCATAAATTAAAAATGGTACTTGAGCGACTATTAATAAAATATCATAACTATTAGATACGACATATCCTGTTAAAAATGTAACTAATAAGCCAATAAACATCCAGCCAAACATTTTAGAATAAATTTCTCTTAATTCCATATAATTCCCTCCTATAATCTATTATATCAAAAAAAACATCTATTTAATAGACATTTTTTTAATTTCAAAATAAAATGTTGTTCCCTTACCTACTTCACTAATAACACCATATCTAAATTTATGACTTTCTAATATTGTTTTAACAATCGATAAGCCAATACCAGTACCAATAACATTACGTTTGTGTTTCTTCTTAGAATGATAGTATTTTTCCCAAATATGCGGTAAATCTTCTTCTTTTATACCATTACCGGTATCTTTTATCTCAACTCGAATTTTTTTATCTTGAATAACATTGATAATTACTTTGTTATCATCACCAGTATAATTAATAGCATTATTAATTAAATTGTAAATAACTTGTTCTATCTTCTTTTTATCAGCATTTATAATAACTTTATCTGGAGTATTTACTTCAAAATTGTACCCTTCAGTTTCTTTATAAATACTATATCGTTTTATAATATTATTGATTAATTCGACTAAATCAAAATCTTCTTTATTTATAGTATCTTTATTAGCTTGAATTTTAGATAAAGTCAATATATCTTCAACTAAAACATTTAATCGTTCACTTTCTTCAATAATGACATTTAAATTAGCATTTCTTTTTTCTTCATTATTATAATTCAAATCTCTAATCATTTCTGCATAACCTTTTATCATCGTAAGTGGCGTTTTAAGATCATGTGATACATTAGCCATTAAATCTCTTCTTAATTCATCAGTATGTTCTAATTCTTTTTTCGCATAATTTAAGGTATTTGCTAGTGTATCAATTTCGGATATGTTAGAGTTATTATCAAATTGAAAATTATAATCACCATTTGCTAGTTTTAACGCATCTTCATTCATATTTTCGATTGGCTTACTTATTCTTTTTGATATGAAATAACCAATTATTAAGGCTAAAACAATAACGATTAAACTTACGATTATCAATTGATTTGATAAAATACTAATCGTTGTATCTAATGGTTCTAATGAAGCATTGACAAAAATTGTTATATCATCATTATATTTTTTCGCATATATCAAAGTTTTAGTATTAAATAATGGATTAATTAATTTAATTGTCTGTTCTGATTCACCACTGTTATAAAATTCATTTTTATATTTGTAATTACTAGTTAGACAACCACGATTAGATTCGTTAGAACTATAAATTGTCATTCTATTTTCAACGACTTCGATACAGACATTATCTTCATAAGAAATTTTATCCAAATATTCAGAATCATCGCTATAATTACGAATAATTTTTACAGTTGTATTCTTTATTTGATCAATTTTACTTAATTCGTAGTATTTGTTGATAAAAATAACTTGAAATAACCATAAAAATAATATAATAATTAAGGTAAAAATAATCAAATATAACCAAATATGAAACTTTAATTTTTTATTTGATTTCAAATTTATAACCCATTCCTCTTACTGTTTGAATTAAATCACGATAATCCCCTAAATTATTTCTTAACATTTTAATATGAGTATCGATTGTTCGATCATCACCAAAGAAATCATATCCCCATATTTTAGATAATAATTCTTCTCTTGATAGAGCAATATTTTTATTATTTATTAAATAAACTAACAAATCATACTCTTTAGGAGTTAATTTGATTTCTTCATCTTTAATATAGACAACGTGACCTTTAAAATCAATTTTTAAATCTTTATAAATGTAAGTATCAGTTAAATTATTAAATCTTTTAGTAACGGCCTTTATTCTAGCCATTAATTCTTTAGGACTAAATGGTTTAGTCACGTAGTCATCTACCCCTAAATTAAATCCAATCAATTTATCATATTCTTCAGTTCTAGCAGATAATATAATAGTAGGTATATTATATTTTTTTATTTCATTATAAGCTGTTAAGCCATCCATTTTCGGCATCATTATATCTAAGATTACAACATCTATTTTGTTGTTTTTAATAATATCTAAAGCTGAAACACCTTCTTCGGCTTCTAAAACATTATAGTTTTCATTTAAGCAATATTCTTTTATTAATAATCTAATTCTTTCTTCATCATCAACTATTAAAACAGTCATTTTCTCACCTCAAAAATATTATACACTAAAAATGTGAAATATAAATGAAAAAAGATTTGAAAAATCAAATCTTATTTAGCTTTATTTAATGCATCTTCTAATGCTTTATATAAGGCATCTACTTTAATAGTACATTTACTTACAGCATCGGTATAACCATCTTCATCAACATTTAAGAAATCGATTCCTTGGTTATCGATTACAGCTTGTTCTAAAGCTTCAACTTGTTCGAACCATTCAGCTCCACCTTCAATTACGCCTTTATTAGCTGAAGTTGCTTTCATACCATAATCATTTCCTAATGTTTTTTTAGTTGTTTCTACTCCATCTTTAGTATAAGTAGTGTCTAAATAAACATCAGTAATTTTACCATTTTCATCAACAGTAATTTTAGCAGTAGCGGTATTTTCCTCTCCACCGAATGTGTCAACAGCACTTCCCTCGTAAGTTCCTTCTTTTAAGCCTTTAGAACCACAACCAGTTAATAAAACTGTAACTAATAATAAACTTAAAACTTTCTTCATATACAATCCTCCTATGCTTAAATTATAAAATATTTTTATTCAAAAGACAATACTTCATCATAAAATTTGACTAATTGTTTACAAATAATACCAACCAAAATACCAGTTGGAATCGAAAACAATAGTAACCAAGGTAAATAATAAATCATCGATGTCATCTGCAATAATAAAATAGAAGTTATAACTTGACCAGTACTATGAGCAATAGATCCAACTATACTAACTCCAACAATCGATAATTTAAATAAGTTTTTAGCTAAATACATACAAATTATACTTAATAAACAGCCACTCAAACTAAAGAAAAATGTCGCACTAAATATACCAGTTCTTAAAATACCGACTAAAAACACTCTTAAAATACCAACATAAAATGCATCTTTTAAACTAAATTTATATATTATAAAAAGAGTTACAATATTAGCAAGTCCTAGTTTTAAACCAGGAATATAACCGTTAAATAAAGGTAGGCTAGCCTCAATTACATTTAAAGCCACTGATAAAGCTAATAACATCGATAATCTTGTAAATTTTTTCACTTAGCTCACCTCTGTATCTAATTCTGTATTAGGAAGTTCGATAATAATCTTATTAGGTAAACAAATAATCGATTGACCACTATTACTAATAAATCCTTGTTTCGAACATAAATGATAAGGACTATTTTCTTCAACTACTCTAATTTGATTATTTAAAACTTCAATTACTACTTTACCATTGTCCCCAGCAACTTCATATGTTTTATTGATGCTTAAATCAATTTCTAATATTAAATCATTTTCGTGATATACATTAGCTTTCATTGCAATACTAGATTTTTTTTGAAATAAGGATAAAGAAAATAAAATTATGGTAATACCTAAAACAATTATAATTAATTTAATATCATTTTTATTCATAATTATCACTTTTAATTATTTCATTATCATTAGTAAACCAAATTACTTTTACATCATAATCTTTAATAAATTCTTTTCCTTTGTCAATATCCATCAAAAATAAAGTTGTCGATAGAATATCACATAATCCACTATCTTCACCAATAACAGTTACACTTTTCATATAATTAGCAGGATATTTAGTATTAGGATCGATAATATGATGATACATAACACCGTCATATTCATAAAATCTTTCATACCCACCACTAGTTACTACACTAATATTTTCATCTTTTACAATTTCAAAAGTTTCATCACTAATTGGACTGGCAATTCCAATATTGTAATAGCCTTTATTACTTTTACCAACTTTAACGTTTCCGCCAGCATTAATTAAATAATAATTAATACCATTCTCCTCTAAATAATTACCTACTTTTTCTGTAACATAACCTTTAGTTATCGCACCTAAATCGATACTTACTTTATCGTTTAATATTTTATTATCTTCTAGTTTTAAATGTTCGATTTTAATATTATCAACATCAGGTAATTCAATTGGATTTTCTCTAAAATCGTGCCATACTTTAGTTAAATTACCGATATTGATGTTTAGTAGACCATTAGTTTTAATGTCCCATTCGTATCCTATTTTTATTAATTCCATTAAATCATCGGATATTTCATAATTAACATCGTTATTTAATTTAGATAATTCACTATTCTCATCATAAAAATTAGTTAATTGTTCATATTTTTGATATATAGTTTCAATTTCTGCAAATGCTTCGTTAGCTTCAGACTCACTTATATTATATAATTTAACGTTAATAATAGTATCCATATAAAATAAGTTTTTACTATATTCTTGTTTGCCACATCCTGTTAATAATAAAATAAAAATTAATAATACTTTCTTCATAATCATCACCATTTAATTATAACAAAAAAAGACAAAATTTTCTAGATAATTTCGTCCTTAATATTTTTATTATTTAAAACTTTTACTAAATAATCAATTTCTTCTTTAGTATTATAAAAGTATAAACTTATCCTACAAGTATTTTTAATGCCTAAATCATCTTTTAATATTTTAGCACAGTGATTACCAGCCCTTACACAAATATTATACTTATTTAAGTAAATAGCAAGATCTTGGGCAAAAATGTCTTTAATATTAAATGTAATAATACCTGATTCACTATTTTCGTTATAAATAATTATATCTTTAACTTCTTTTAATCTATTAATTGCATATTTTTTTAATTCTTTTTCATAATTAGCAATATTATCCATTCCTATTTTGTTTAAGTATTTAATTGCTTCACCAAAACCGATAACTCCTGCTATATTAGGTGTTCCTGCTTCTAATAAAAAAGGTAATTCACTATATATTCTAGTTCCATCAAATTGAAAACTAGCATTCATTCCTCCCCCAAAAATAATTGGTTTTATGTTATTTAATAATTCTTCTTTACCATATAATACGCCAACTCCAGTAGGCCCCAACATTTTATGCGCTGAAAAGGCTAAAAAGTCAATATCTAAGTCTTGAACATCAATTTTACTATGAGCAACACTTTGAGCGCCATCAATTATGACTAAAATATTTTTACTATGCGCATATTTTATTATTTCTTTGATTGGTCTAATGTCCCCTACTACATTGGTAATATGAGCAATACTAATTACTTTTGTTTTATCAGTAATACTATTTTTAACATTATCTAAAGTAACTTCTAAATTATTTAAAGGAATATATTTTACTTTTATTTTAATGTTATCTTGTAGTTCAAACCAAGGTAAGACATTAGATGCGTGTTCACTTTTAGTAATTAAAACTTCATCATCTTTAGTTAAATAATTTTTAAAATAACCAAATATTATTTTATTTAACGAATCTGTTGCGCCACTTGTAAAAATTATCTCTTTATTTTTTTTAGCGTTGATAAAATCTTTGACTAATGTTCTAGTTTCTTCATATTTACTATCTACTTTTAAAGATAAATCATAATCCCCACGATGAGCATTCGCACTATAATTGTTGTAATAATCGGAAATACTATCTGCTAGACATTTTGGTTTTAATGATGTAGCGCCATTGTCAAAATAAATTATATTTTTATTTAAAATATTAAAATTATCACGATTCATATTTCACCTCCTAAGTTATGTCAATAACATTTTATTCAGCATATTAGTTTATTCGCATAACAAACAACCCAAAAATACAATTTAATTATACACTAAAATTAAAATAATTTGTATATTTTTTTATTTAATTTAACATTATTAATATAGAATATTCGCAGATATTCACAAAATCTAGATAAACTAGATTTTTTTTGATATAATTATATTGGAGGTAATAGTATGGATTGTTTATTTTGTAAAATCGGAAATGGAGAAATAAATTCATATAAAATATATGAAGATGATATTGTATTTGCTTTTTTAGATATAAATCCGAAAAGTGCTGGTCATACATTGATAATTCCGAAAAAACATTATTTAGATTTAGATGATATCGATATCGATACTTTAACACATATAATGAAAGTAGCTAAAACGTTGAAAATAAAAATTACTGAAATATTAAAATGTGATGGATTAGCTTTAACTCAAAACAATGGTTTAATTCAAGAAGTAAAACATTTTCATTTACATTTAATTCCTTTTTATCAAAATAAAAAAGATAAAACTTTAGAAGAAGTATATAATTTATTAAAATAATTATACTTCTTTTAATTTTATCTTAATATCGTTGGAGATAAGTTTATTATATGCTTCTTCAATTTCATTTTTTATTTCTTCATCAAATGAATTATATTCAAAAAAATCTGTTACTATTATTTCTATTAAATTAGGATCGCAAGACAAAGTGTATAATATTTTATCTTGCGGGTTAATTTCCACAATTTCAATAATACTATCATCAATTCCAAACGTTAACTCTGGTTTTTTTAATTGAAGTATTTTCTTCCATTTATAAAAAACTTGTAAAATTTCTAACATTAATTTAGAAAAAGAATGTATATTCCCAATAAATAACACATCTAATAAATTTATCAAATCATCAACTTTATTTTGATCTTTTTTATTATTCGAATTATGTAATATTTCTTCTACTGTTCTTTCTCTAAACATATTGTATTTTTCAAACAGATAAAATTTATTGAATTTTAAAGCATATTCATCTGATGTTGTTAATAAAAGCGTTGCCTTTCCTTTTATGTTTAATTTATTAAATTTAACTGTTCCAATAATAAAAGAAGATAAATAACTTGGATTTTCATTTATAAAAATTAATAAATCATCGATATCTTCAATTTCATTCAAAATAGATACTAATTCTATTTCTTTAACTGTTAAATTATCGTATTTTTCTTTATCCTTTAAAATTCTATAACTATCTAAAAAAATTAGTCCTAAAATATTTTGATATAAAGAATAATTTTCTAATTTGATTTGTTCTAAATTTTCATATAACCCAACTTTATGGTTATACATCGTTTCTAATAAATTTCTTATTTCTTGATTGAAATCATAAAAATTAACCATACATCTCACTCCTATTTTAATGCTTCTTTACGTGACAAATTTAGTCTTCCTTTTTTATCGTACCCTAATGCTTTAACAATTATTTCATCTCCAACTTTTACTATATCACTTGGTTTTTCAACTCTTTCTTTAGCCAAATGTGATACATGAACTAACCCTTCAACACCTGGCCATAATTCGACGAAACAACCAAAATCTTCTACTTTGACAACTTTACCAGTATAAATTTTACCAGTTTCAACTTCTTTAACGACCTCTTTTATCATATTAGCAGTTTTTTCAATTATATCTTTATCTGTATGATAAATTATAACTCTTCCATCATCTTCTAAATCAACTTTAACGGCATTAATGTCAGTGACAGCCTTTACATTACTAGCCTCTAAAATAATCTTAGTAATCATTTCGCCACCTTTACCAATAACATCTTTAATTTTATTAGGATCAATCGTAAATGTCATCATCTTTGGTGCATATTTACTTACTTCTTTACGTGGTTCTTTAATTTGTTTAGTTATAACTTTTAATATTTCTAACCTAGCTTTATGTGCTTGTTCTAAAGCTTCTTTTAAAATTTGTTTAGTAATACCTTTAATTTTAATGTCCATTTGTAAGGCACAAATACCATTTTTAGTCCCCGCAACTTTAAAATCCATATCTCCTAAATGATCTTCTAATCCTTGAATATCAGTTAAAATAGTATAATCATCACCACTAGTAATTAATCCCATAGCAATACCAGCAACTGGTGCTTTAATTGGTACACCTGCTGCCATTAAACTCATGCATCCTGCGCATATACTTGCTTGACTACTACTACCATTAGATTCTAATATTTCTGATACAACTCTAATTGTATATGGGAATTCTTCTTCTGATGGAATTACTTGTAATAACGCTCTTTCTCCTAAGGCTCCGTGGCCAATTTCTCTTCTTCCAGGTGCTCCATATCTTCCAGTTTCACCAACTGAAAATTGTGGGAAATTATAATGCAAAATAAATCTTTTTGAATCTTCAATACCTAGTCCATCTAATATTTGATGTTCGCCTAAGGCTCCTAAAGTTGTAACTGATAGACTTTGTGTCTCTCCTCTTGTAAATAAAGCAGAGCCATGTGTTCGAGGTAAAATATCAATTGCTGTTGATAATGGTCTAATTTCTGTCATTTTTCGACCATCAGCCCTTATTTTTTCTTTGACAACAATATTTCTAAATACTTCATACTTAACGTTTTCAAATATATTAGCAATTTTAGTCAATAATTCTTTTAATTCATCTTCTTTTAATGATTCATCAGTATATTTATCTAATAAATTTTCTTTTATTTCATCTAATTTAGCATATTTTTCTAACTTATCTTTAATTCTTAATGCTGCATCAATATCATCTTTAATTAAATCAGTTACTTCATTTGTTAATTCTTGTGATATTTCTAACTTAGGATAATCGTATTTTTCAATGCCAATTTCTTCTATTATCTTTTCTTGGAATGCTATCAATTCTTTAATTGCTTCGTGACCAAACATTAAAGCTTCTAGCATATCTTCTTCACTAACTTCTTTAGCACCAGCTTCAACCATATTAATAGCTTCTTTAGTACCTGAAACAGTCAAATCTATATCTGATTTTTCCGTTTCTTCAACCGTTGGATTGATTATAAATTTACCATCTACTCTTCCCACTTTAACACCAGCCACTGGACCATTAAAAGGTACCTGACTTATACAAGTTGCTAAAGAAGATCCAAATAAAGCAGTTATTTCTGGACTATTGTCTTGATCAACTGATAAAACAGTATTAACTATTTGTACTTCATTTTTAAAATCTTCTGGAAACAAAGGTCGCATTGGGCGATCGATCATTCTTGCTGCTAAAGTAGCATTTTCTGTAGGTCTACCTTCTCTTTTAATAAACCCTCCTGGTATTTTACCAACCGAATATAATTTTTCGTTATATAAAACCATTAAAGGAAAAAAATCAGCTAATAAATTAACATTTTTAGACATTACAACCGTTGATAAAACAACTGTATCGCCATATTTAATTAAAACAGATCCATGAGCTTGTTTAGCGAGTTCTCCATTTTCAACTACGATTTTTCTTCCTCTAAAATCTAATTCAAATGTTTTTTTCATAAATCCTCCCAAAATAAAAGACACTTAAAAAGAGTGCCTACTTTCTTAAATTTAATTCTTTAATTACTTTTCTGTATCTTGTAACATCGTGTTTTAATAAGTAATTTAATAAACTTCTTCTTTGACCAACTTTTTTTAGTAAACCACGTCTTGAATGAAAATCGTGAGTATGTTCTTTTAAATGAGCAGTCAAAGTATTTATTTCATCAGTTAAAATAGCAATTTGAACTTCAATACTACCAGTATCTTGATCATTTTTACCAAACTTTTTAACTAATTCTGCTTTTCTTTCTTTTGTTAAAGCCATTTATAATTCTCCTTTCTTTTATATTTGCTTATATCCAAGAAATAATCCGGAGAAGAATCAATTCCTAGAAATAAGTACTATTTAATAATACACTATATTTTATAAAAAGTAAATAGTTTAAGTAAATTTTTAATATATTATTTTACTATATTCTTTTTGTATAACTTTTTTTACTATTTATAAATAATTTTAATGATGCAATTTGAACTTTGGATAATCCTTTAAAAATAATATTATACTTATCAAAACAAATATCGTTTAAATCATCAAAATTTGTAATAATATTTTCATAAACCACAATTCCATTTTCTATACAAAAGATTTTAATAACATTATTTTTTTGCATAAATAAACAAATATTGTTATTTTTCATTATTTCTTTAAAATTAAAATTGTAACTTTTTTTAAGGAATCCTGTTTGATAATTTTGCTTTTTTCTACAATATTTAATTGAATCTTTTATAATACTTGCTATTTCAATTTTTGAAAATCCAATAAATATTATATTTTTGTTAGCAATATATTCAATTAAATTATCTTCAGAAACAAATATAATATCACTTGTTCTAATATCTTTATCTATTTGAAATGATAAAAACTGTGGTTCAAATTCACTTTTTATTAAAATATAACTTATCATAATATTATTCCCTTTATTTAAACATTTTATAAGGCTTTAGTTTATTTTTATCTCTTTTATATAATCCAATAACATCATCATCTATAAATAATACATATTCTTGATTATATATATCATCTAAAACCTGCCCATTTACTATTTTAAATTTTAATTTTTCATCTACTTTTATAGTAAAATAATCTTTTAATGCTTCTTTAATTGATATTATTTTAAAATTATTATTTTTTATATCTTCTAAAGTATAAGAATCTTTAATATTAAAATTGCCTTGTTCTATTCTAATTAAATTTTTCATAGTTCCAATTGTATTTAATTTAGTTGCTATATCATTAATTAAACTTCTAATATAAGTGCCTTTACTTACTTTACAAGTAAATTTAAATATAGTTTTGTTATCAATATAATTTAGTTCATCTAATTTAATTTCTTTAATAGTTACCATTCTTTTGGGTAAAGTAACTTCTTCATTATTTCTAGCATATTCATATAATTTTTTACCATTTATTTTAACTGCCGAATAAATAGGTACTTCTTGATTATATGTTCCTATAAATGAGTTTAACGTATTAACAATATCTTTTTTTGTATAATTTGTATTACATTTTTCTAAAATATTACCAGTTATATCTAAAGTATCGGTTTTAATACCTAAAATAACTTCTGCTTGATATATTTTTTCCTCACTTGTTATTATTTCACTTAACTTTGTTGCTTTATTTATAGTTAAAACTAAAACACCAGTCGCTAATGGATCTAATGTTCCTGTATGGCCTATTTTTTTAGTTTTAAATATTTTAGATA
>CALVYO010000029.1 GCA_944372275.1 uncultured Bacilli bacterium | reverse complement strand
CATTAGAACAGTTATATGGACTCAAGGGTGTAAACATCATTGTAAAGGATGTCACAACCTTGAAACTTGGTCATTTGATTCTGGATATTTGATTGATGTCGATTCTGTTATTAAAGAAATAGATAGTTTAACAGGACAAGATGGAATAACATTATCAGGGGGCGATCCATTCTATCAAGTTGAAGCCTGTACTTTAATAGCTAAACATTGTAAAGAGAAAAAATTAAATGTTTGGTGTTATACAGGTTTTTTGTATGAAGATTTAATTAAAGATACTAAAATGTTAGAATTATTAAAATATATTGATGTTTTAGTAGATGGTCCATTTGTTTTAAAAGAAAGAAGTTTAGACTTATATTTTAAAGGTTCTAGTAACCAAAGAATTATCGATGTACCAAATAGTTTAAAAGAAAATAAAATAGTTTTAGTTTCTAAATATAATTCTTTAAAAGAATATAATACGAAGAAAAAAACTAATGTTTATATTTAATATCAGAATTGTTTCTGATATTTTTTATACATTTTTAAAGTTATGTTTTAAATTTGTATAAAATATGATGTAATATAATCGGAGGGATGATTATGTATATTAATCGTAGTATTGAAAAAGAATTAGTTTCATTATCTAAACAATTTCCTGCAATTTTAATTACAGGACCTAGTCAAGTTGGTAAAAAAACAGTATTAAATCATCTTGCTAACGACAAAATTAATTATGTTTCATTAGATAATATTAATGATCGCGCTTTAGCTATTAACGACCCAGAATTGTTTTTAGAAAAATATAAATATCCTTTAATAATTGATGAATTTCAATATACTCCAGAGTTGTTATCATATATAAAAATAAAAGTAGATCAAGCAAGATTAAAATCTGTATACTCTAATAAAGAAGTATCAACTATGTATTATTTAACTGGCTCACAAAGTTTTTTATCGATGAAAAACATAACTGAATCATTAGCCGGACGTATTGGTATTATTGATTTATATGGTTTATCAGCACGAGAAATAGATAATAAAGAAGATAGATTATTTATACCTGAAATAGAAACACTTCAAAAAGAAAAAATAACTAAAAAAACGATAGAAGAAATATTTTCGATGATTTTTAGAGGTAGTTTTCCAGAATTATATAAAAATCCAGAAATTTCAGTTGAAAAATTTTATGATAGTTATGTAAGAACATACATAGAACGTGATATTCGTGACTTGATAAAAATAACTGACGAAATAAAATTTATGAAATTTATGACATCAGTTGCTGCAAGAACTGGTCAAGAATTAAATTTAAATGAAATTGCTGCTGATGCAGAAATAACTAATCCAACTGCTAATGATTGGCTTTCTATTTTAGTAAATACAGGATTAGTAGTTTTAATTGAACCATATATGACTAATATTATTAGAAGAGTTGTAAAAAGACCTAAAATCTACTTTATGGATACGGGATTAGCCTGTTATTTAACAAAATATTTAAATTCTGAAACTTTAGAAGTTAGTGCTTATTCTGGTCATATTTTTGAAACGTATGTAGTTTCTTTAATAGTTAAATCTTTTGCTAATAACGGCTTAAATTTTAAAAGATATCTATATTATTATCGTGATAATAATAAGAAAGAAATAGATTTAATTATTGAATATAATGATAAATTATATCCAATTGAAATTAAAAAAAGTAAGAAACCAGATATAAATTATGTTAAAAATTTTAATGTTTTAAATGATACTAAAAAAACAATTGGTAATGGTATAGTTTTATGTATGATAGATAAGATATCTCCAATTGATAAAAATAATTTTTGTGTCCCTATTGAATATATATAAAATTGTGAATATTTTAATTTGGTCTTGCATTAAATTAAAAAATAATGTATACTTTAAATAGAAAGGTAGATGAAATTAATATGACGAGATTAACAAATAGCAAAACTGGGGGGGGGGGCATTTACTAACTAATGCCTTTACTTTAATAGAATTACTGGCAGTAATTATTATTTTAGCCATAGTAGCCCTTATTGCAACTCCTATAATATTAGATGTAGTAGAGGATGCAAGAATATCAGCGGGTAAGTCTGAGGCTCAAATGATATTAGGGGGAATAAATAACTATTGTGCAACCGAAGATGTAAAATATCAATTGGACAATAATTATACAAAAATATGTACATCAGATATGGATATAAATGATGTACCAACAATGGTAAATTTAGGAAATGCCGATATTATAAGTATAAACTATAATGGATCAAAATTAACAGAATTAGTAATTGAAAGTAATAATCATAAATTTACACTATGTTCAAATGGACAATTTGCAATGGATGATGAAGAATGTCCAAAATTTCCAGCATCATTAATTTCATTATTATTAGAACAATATTCTGCAGATAATCCGACAGGATTAGTAAAGGATAGTACAAATGAAAACTTATATTACTATACTGGAACAAATGAACAAGTAGCAAACAATTTTTTATGGTATGGTGGTCATCAATGGCGTGTATTAGAGTTTGATACTAGTGCTAAAACATTAACACTTATAACCCAACAACCATTAACAGCAATCCAACCAACCAGTGTCGTATGGGAAAGTGAAGAAGCATATAATAATAGTTATATCAATACTTGGTTAAATGAATATTTCTGGAATAGTTTAGATAGCAGCATCCAAAATAATATATTAGATAGTACATTTAATATAGGAATATATACAGATGTTGATGAAATAACAACAATCAAAAAAGTGGGTTTATTGGATGAAGACCAATATAAAAGAGCAGGCGATGGAACTACTGGGGAAAGTTCATTCTTAGATATTAAAAATAGTTTTTGGTTAGGAAATAGATATAGTTCATCTCACGTACGATTCGTGGACGGCAATGGCCTCCTCATTAGTTTTTCGGTGTCGAATTCGTTTGGCGTCCGTGCAGTTATAAAAATTTCTGATCTAACCATCACCGGAGGGGATGGTACTCTTACGAGCAATTATCAAGTAGCAAACAAGGCAACAAATACAGATAATGTTCAAGTAGGAGAATATATAAATGTCCCATATAGCGGAAGTGATAATGCTTGTGGAAGTGATAATATGTGTACATTTAGAGTAGTAAGTAAAGATGAAGATAGTATTAAAGTAGTACTAAATGGCTTACTTCCAACAACAAGTCAATATGGAAGTTCAGTAACAATAAGTACAAGCCATACAATATATACCCCACTTAATACATTTGCTAATGGAATAAGTAACACATATCGATATACCGGACATAAAACATTCTATATAGGAGATTATCCAAGTGATGCAAATTATGAAGATGTCCAAGATGAAACATTGGAAGCAAGTGTTGGATTACCAATAGTAGGCGAGATGTTCAGTGGAAATGATATAGATATGGCAAATCCAGCTGATGGGGCAAAAATATTTGTCGATGTAAATACAATCGAAAATCCAACAGTATCATATGGTTATTGGACAATGAATAGATATAGTTCGTCTAGAGTTCGCTCCGTCTTCGACAATGGTTTCACTGGTATTGATTCAGTGTCGAATCCGTATGGCGTCCGTGCAGTTATATATCTGAAGTCAGGGCTGGCAGCATTAGACTTCGCAAGTGGTGAAGGTACTCCAAATTCACCGTATGTTTTGCAATAAGCAAACATAGTATAACAATAAAGTACAAACGAAGTAAAGACACACCTTACCGATAAAGTGGCAAGGTGAGGTATTTCCACAGTATAAGATATAAATATTAAAAAGCCATATTAAAACTATGACTTTTTTGATGTATTAATCATCATTCATTAAGAAATCTACTATATTAACAACTTCAATCCCATCTAATTGTTTATTTTTAACTTTATCCATTGTTAATATAACTTTCTTATAATTATCATTTATAGCAAGTAATGATTTTTTTTCTCTTTCTTCAACTTTTTCATCTATTATACTTCTTGAAACTTGATAATATATTTTTTCATTTGGTTTAATAGCAATAAAATCTATTTCTATATCATTATATTTACCTACATATACATCATATCCTCTACGTAATAATTCAATATATATTAAATTTTCATAACTACTACCACTATCATATGTTGAAAAACCATTGATTATATTTTTAAGACCATTATCAATAAAATAATATTTGCCTTGTGTTTTTAATAATTGTTTTCTTTTTAATTCATAGCGCGGAACTCTATAAATAAAATAGGCATTTTCTAACATTTTTAAATATGAATCAATTGTTTCGTTAGAAATAATAGTTCCATTTTTTTTCATAAATTCTGCTATTGAATATGGTGTTGTTAAGTTTCCTATTACAGATGACATATAATGTAACAAGTTATCTAAAAATATAACATCTTTAATATTATTTCTAGTTATGACATCTTTTTTTAAAACTACTTCTTTTAAATCGTTTAAATAATTAATTATTAAGTTTTCATTATCGTTCATATCACTTATTGTTGGCATACCACCATATTTTAAATATTTATCAAATTTTTCGTATTTATCTTCATTTTCTTTAAAAGGGTATGTTTTAATAAATTCTTTAAAGGAAAATGGATATATTTTTATTGTTAATATTCTTCCTGCTAAAAGTGTAGTTAATTCGCTAGATAATAAATAGGCATTTGATCCTGTAATATATATATCGCAGTTTATGTCAACAAGCATTGAATTTACTGCTTTTTCCCATTTTTCTATGTTTTGGACTTCATCTAATAATAAATATATTTTATTATTATTTTTTATTTTTGATTTTACATAATTATATAAATCTTGATAATTTTTAATATCATACCATTTAGCGCTTTCAAAATTCATATAAATAATATTATCCTCAGATATATTTTGGTCAATTAAATAATCTTTATATTGTAGTAATAAAGTAGATTTTCCGCATCTTCTAACGCCGGTTATAACTTTTATTAAATTTAAGTCTTTTCCTTCAATAAGTTTGTTTAAATATTGTGCTCGTATAAGCATTTTAATCACCTCTACTAAATTATATGATAAATAATTGATAATGTCAAATTTTGCGGTTACAACCGTAAAATTACAATTATTTTTTATTTTTGCGGTTTTAATATTGTAATATTAATTGTCTAAATTAATAAAATATAATGGGGGGTATTATGAGAAGAATTAGATTAAAAAAAAGAATTAAATTTAAAAATAGTATCTTAATTATTATTTTATTAATTATATCTATTTTTCTGGCTTTTAAGTTTATTAATTTGAAAATAAATCCTGTTTTGTTAGATTATGCGAATATGGAGGCTAGGAAGTTAGCAAGTATTATTATAAATGATGCAATTAATAAAAATTTTAAAGATATAAATATCGATGAATTGTTTATAATAACTAAAGAGGAAAATGAAATAAAAGCAATTGATTTTAATCCAATTATTGTAAATCAAGTTTTAACTAATACAACCACTTTAATTCAAACTAATTTAAAGTATTTAGAGCAAGGAAAAATAGAATTACTAAATTTAAACACAGATGCTTTAATTGATTATAATACTGATAAACTAAGACAAGGTATTATTTATGAGATTCCAAGTGGTGTGATATTTGGTAATTCTTTTTTGGCTAATATTGGACCTAAAATACCTGTTAGATTTAGTTTAGTTGGTGATATTGTAAGTTATGTTAATACTAATGTAAAAGATTATGGTATAAATAATGCTTTAATTGAAGTTAATATAGTTTTAGAATTATCAGAACAATTGATTTTACCTTTTGTAACGGATAAAATAACAATCAATACTACTATTCCAGTTGCTTTAAAATTAATTCAAGGAACTGTTCCTAATTATTATTTAAATGGTTTACAAAATTCACCAGCGATAACACTTCCAATTAGTTAATTTGATTGTATAAAAATAATAGTTGTGGTATACTAATTACAGGATGTGATAGTGTGAGAAGATTAATAAAGATAATAATTTTTTTAGGTGCTGCTTTTTTGGTTTCTTATATTTGTTTTAAATTTATTGGTGGTTTGACTAAAGGTTTTAAAGATTTAGTAATAGATAATAAAATGTATGTAGCTTCTACTGAATTGTCGGTTCCTTTATATGATATGAGTTATAATGAAGTAGATAAACTAACGAGAGGAACAGAGATAATTATTAAAGGGGATAAAATAGTTAATAATAATTTAGAGTACTATAAAATTAATTATAATAAAAATGAATATTATATTTTGGCTAGTAATCTAGTTGAAAAAAAGGAAGATGTAGTTCAAGAAAAAGAACTATATGTAAGAACATCTTTAACTTTATATGAAGATATTAATAGTATAAAGATTAACGGATTAGTTGAAAAAGGTGAAAAATTAGAAATATTAGGTTATAATAACTTAAATAATGATGGTAGTGTTGATGTATATAAAGTTAAATATAATGATCAAGAAGGTTATGTTTATAGTAAGTATTTAGTTAATACCAAAGAAGATTCATTAAAAAATTATGATGAAGAAGAAAGTTATCAAATTCATAAAAAAAGAGGCAATTCTTGGGGCGGTGGCGATGCAGGAAGTTTAGATTATTATCCTTATGAAAAACCTAAATTTGAAGATAATGTAATGCCTAATGAAGTAAGAAGTTTATATATGAATGCTGGAGTTGTTAAAAATGTTGATGAATATATTAAGTTAGCTAAAGAATCTGGTATTAATGCTATTGTCGTTGATATCAAAGATAATACTGCACCTGCTTATCCTGCTAATGCAATGAAAGAATATTCAATGACTAATTATGAAAAGGCAATTAATAGTTACGATGATTATAAAAATGCAATTCAAAAAATAAAAGATGCTGGATTATATGTTATTGGAAGAATTACAGTATTTAAAGATAGTTATTATTCTAAAGATCATCCTGAAGATACAATTTTAGATACTGCTACTGGTAAATCATATAATCACGATGGCTCTTATTGGCCTAGTGCTTTTAATAGAAATGTTTGGGAATTTAATGTTAGTTTAGCAATTGAATCAGTTAAAGAAATGGGATTTAATGAAATTCAATTTGATTATGTAAGATTTCCTGATCGTGTAAAATCTTTAGAAGATGCTGGTAAAATAGATTATAATAATACTTATAATGAAACAAAAGCACAAGCAATTCAAAGATTTGTTATGTATGCTTGTGATGAAATTCATAAATATAATGCTTACGTTTCAATTGATGTATTTGGAGAATCAGCGCATACCTATGTAACTCCTTATGGTCAATATTGGCCTGCTATAAGTAATGTGGCTGATGTTATAAGTGGTATGCCATATCCAGATCATTTTAGTACATATGAGTATGGATTTAAAGAACCTGTTTGGACGATACCTTATGATTTGTTATATTTATGGGGTGATGAATTTGTTATGGCTAGACAAAGTGAAATACCTACTCCTGCTATTGTAAGAACTTGGATTCAAGCATATGATTCTATTAAATCACCTTATGTAACATATGATGCTAATATGGTTTCAAAAGAGATACAAGGATTATATGATGCTGGATTAACTGGTGGATTTATTACTTGGAATGGTAGTTCTAGTTTATCTAAATACAAATCAATATCTTCAGCCTTTGGAAAGGAGTATTAGTTTGAAAAAAATAATTTTAGATAATACTGAATATGTATTAGAAAAAGAATATAAAAATGGTTTTGATTTAACGGAATTAACTAATAAATATACTGATTTTTTTAAAGATTATGATTATATATTAGGAGATTGGGCTTATAATAAATTAAGATTAAAAGGCTTTTGTAATAAAGATAATAAGTTATTCAATAATATAAATGACTATAGTAAGATAGATAGTTATATAAAAGATAATTGTGCATATGATTGTAAATATTTTATAATTAAGAAAAAAATCTCATAAAAAAGAGATTTTTTTTAATATGATATGGTATAATTTAAATAGTAGGGAGGAAGTTATGAAAAAATTTTTGTTATTGTGTTGTTGCGTTTTAATTTTAAGTGGTTGTGGAATTAAAGCAAATTATGTTTCTGTAATTAATAAAGATAAATCTATGGATATAAGTATTATTATGGCATATGATGATGAATTTATAGAAACGATGTTGTCTTTTGAAAGTGGTTCAGAGGGAGATGTAGAATATACTGAAGAACAAAAATGGCAATTTATTGATGAAAATGTTTCTGAAGAAAATTATGAAAGTGAAGGATTTGTAAAAGAACGTTATGAAGAAGGAGAATATAAAGGATATTCATATACTAAAAGGATAGATAATATAGATACTTTGACTGGAATATCAGAAAAATATGACATATTTGAAACCGGCGAAAATACTGAGTCTAAAATGTTTACTAAAGAAGGAAATAAGTATATTGCTAATATTGAATATAAGACTAATGATGAAGTCGAATCAGGAGAATCATATAATTTAGACTTAGATTTTAAATATATTGTTACTTTACCTAATAAACCAATTAGTCATAATGCTACATCTGTTTCAGAAGATGGTAAAACATTAACTTGGGATTTGTCTAATAATGCTACAACAAGTATAGAGTATGAGTTTAGTTTTAAAAATAATATGATATTGTACTTAATAATTGGTGGAGCAGTAGGAATTTGTGCTATTGGAGCAGTTGTTATTTTGATTACTAATATGAAAAAAAATAAAAATAAAGATAATTTTTCAGATATGAATGGTGAAAAACCAGCACAACCAGTACAACCGGCACAACCAGTACAACCGACACAACCAGCACAACCAGTACAACCAGTACAATCAGCACAACCAGTACAACCGACACAACCAGTACAACCGACACAACCAGTACAACCGACACAACCAGTACAACCGGCACAATCAGTTGAGGATTTGATGAACAGTATGCCAAAAGATAATTAAAATGTAAAATCGCTATTATTTAGCGGTTTTTATTTTGATATTATATTAAAAATATAGTAAAATATTGTAATGGTGATAAAAATGAATGCATATGATTTTGATAATACTATATATGATGGAGAAAGTATATATGATTTTTTTATTTTTTGTATAAAAAAAGATAAAACATTATTAAAATATTTTCCAATAGTTTTATTTAGAATGATAGAATATAAATTAAATTTGTTAAAAATAGAAAAAATATATGAAACTTGTGAATTAATAATTAATTCATTTCTAATAAAAATAAAAATTAATGAAGATGAATTAATTAAAGAATTTTGGAAAATAAATCATAAAAAGATAAAACAAAATTTTTTAACTATGTTAAAAGAAGATGATCTAATTATAACAGGATGTCCTAATTTTTTAATTAATTATGTTAAAGATGAATTAAAGGTTAAAAACATTATTTGTACTGATTTTGATTTAAAAAATAAAAAAGTTAATTTTATATGTTTTGGTAAAAATAAAGTAGTGGCTTATAAAGAAAAATATAATAATAAAAAGATCAATAAATTTTACACTGATTCTTTATCTGATGTCCCATTTATGAAACTTGCTAATGAAGTTTATTTAGTAAATAAAAACGATATTAAAAAAATTGATAAATCAAAATATATATAATTTACATTATTAAAAAAAAATGGTAAAATTAATAATAGGTGGTTAAAGTGAATGATGTGTATAATACTTATTATGACAAAGTAATTGAATTATGGAGGTTACTTTGAAGTTGATAAAAAGTTAGAAAATATAAAATTATTAGAAAAAAAAATAAATGAGCCTAATTTTTGGAATGATTCTAATAAGGCAACCGCAATTATTGATGAAGTTAATGATTTAAAAAAAATAGTTGAAAGAATAAGTAATTTAAAAAATAAAATAACATCAAATATAGAATTATTGAATAGTGACGATGAGGAATTATTGAATTTAGTAAATGATGAATCAAAAGAAATAAAACAAGAACTTGATGAATTAGAAATATTTACATTATTAAATGGTCCATATGATAAGTATAATGCGGTACTAGAAATACATCCTGGTGCAGGTGGAACTGAAAGTTGTGACTGGGCTAATATGTTATATAGGATGTATACAAGATGGTGCGAAAAGCATAACTACAAATATGAAATAATTGATGAGCAAAAAGGTGAAGAAGCAGGAATTAAAAGTGTTTCTATGATTATATATGGATTGAATGTTTACGGATATTTAAAAAATGAAAAAGGTGTACATAGATTAGTTAGAATTTCTCCTTTTGATTCTAACTCTAGAAGGCACACTTCATTTGCTTCTGTTGATGTAACACCTTATATTGTCAATGAAGAAATCGATATTGAAATTAAGCCAAATGATATTAGAATTGATGTATATAGAAGCAGTGGATGTGGTGGACAAGGTGTTAATACAACTGATTCTGCAGTTAGAATTACACATATCCCAACTAAAATAGTTGTTACTTGTCAAAATGAAAGAAGTCAAATTCAAAATAAAGAAAAAGCGATGGAAGTATTAAAAAATAAATTATATCAATTAGAAATTGAAAAACAAGAAAGAGAATTAAGAGAATTAAAAGGTGAACAAGTTGATATAAATTTCGGATCGCAAATTAGAAATTATGTTATGCATCCTTATTCATTGGTTAAGGATTTGAGAACTAATGTTGAAACTAGTAATGTATCTAAAGTTTTAGACGGAGATATTGATATCTTTATCGATAGTTGTTTGAAAGGGATTAGATAGTATGTTTAAGAAAAAAAAGAAGGTAGTTAAAAAGAAAAATAGTTGGTTAATGGATTTCGCAATATATTTATTAGGTGCTACTATTTTTGCTATTACATTTAATTTGTTTTTGTTACCAAACAATATAGCAGTAGGCTTTAGTGGACTATCAGTTATTGTTAATAGTTTATGGGGAATTAGGCCTTCTATATTTTTATTTATAAGTTATATTTTTTTGGGTATATTTAGTTTTATATTTTTAGGATTTAATTCAACTAAAAAAGCGGTTATTGGTTCAATGATTTATCCTTTATTGGTTGAACTTACATCTTATACCTGTGCCTATTTTGATTTGGCCAATATTGAAAAAATCGTTTTAGTATTGTGTGGCGCTTTAGCAAGTGGATTTGGCTCGGGGTTAGTATATAAAGTTGGCTATTCTACTGGTGGTACTGATATTATAAATATGTTGATTTCTAAATTTTTCAAACAACCAATTGGTACATGCCATATAATAAGTAATGCTTTTATTATAGGACTTGGGTATTTAACATTTGGTTTATCCACAGTAATTTATTCAATAATTGTTGTTTATCTTATGAGTTCAATAATTGATAAGGTGATGATAGGTATATCTGCTTCGAAAACATTTAAAGTTATAACAACAAATGAAACGGATATTAAGAAATTTTTACTTAGCAAATTAAGTCATGGGGTAACAGTCATTGACGGAAGAGGTGGATATACAGGTAATGTAGTTAAAATGATTTATTGTGTTGTTCCAACTCGTGAGTATTTTACTGTTAAAGAAGGAATACTTAGTTTAGATCCTGAGGCAGTTATTATGGTATCTGATGTTTATGAGGTTATAGGGAATAAATAGGAAGGTGAAGTTATGGATTTAATTAGAATTAGAAATGTTGATAAAACATATAAAACTGGTGTAACGGCAGTTTATGATTTAAGTTTAGATATTGAAAAAGGTGAATTTGTTTTTGTAATTGGTTCTACTGGCTGTGGGAAATCTACTTTGATTAAAATGATGTACCGTGAAGAAAAACCAACTAATGGTACAATTAACATTGGTGGTATTAATGTTAGCAAATTAAAAAATAGAAATGTTTATAAATTAAGAAGAAAAATTGGTGTTGTATTTCAAGACTTTAAATTATTACCTAAATTAACAGTTTATGAAAATGTTGCCTTTGCTTTAGAAATTTTTGGTTTGCCAAATTCAGAAATTCACAGTAAAGTTTTAAAATCATTAGAATTAGTCGGATTAAAACATAAGGCTAAAAATTATCCTAACCAATTATCTGGTGGTGAACAACAAAGAGTTGCCATTGCAAGAGCGATTGTCAATGGACCTAAGTTGTTAATATGCGACGAACCAACAGGAAACTTAGATGAAAATACAAGTATGGAAATTATGAAAGTTTTAGAGGAAATCAATAAATTAGGAACTACTATTATTATGGTTACTCACGATACTGAAATAGTTAATAAGATGAAAAAGAGAGTTATTTTATTAGATTCTGGTCGAATTGTTAAAGATTATAAGGAAGGTGAATATAGTCATGAAAGCAATTAGAATATTTGGTCGTAATATAAGAGATGCTTTTAAGAGTGTTTTCCGTAATTTTTCTTTATCTTTAGCAAGTATTGCTTGTATAATTATTACTTTATGTGTCGTATCAATTGCTATAATATTATCTTTTAATGTTAATAATTTTACTAATCGCGTTGAACAAGATATGACGATTGTTGTTTTTCTAGATCGCGAAATAGAAGAAGAAAAAATAACTGATGTCGAAGATCAAATTAAAATAGTTAATGGCGTTGAGAGTATTTCTTTCCAAGATAAGATGCAGATATCAGAAGATATGCAAGAAGAAAGTGATGACTTTGCTAGTTTCCTAGAAAAATATGATGATAGGGAATCTAACCCATTATCCGATGCTTTTCATGTCAAAGTAACTGAAGTAAGTAATATTGAAAACGTTGCTAAAGAAATAGAAAAAATCGATGGAGTTATGACTGTTAAGTATGGTGAAGGAATGATTGAACCTTTAATTTCAACTTTTGATGTTATCAAGAAAGTTAGTTATGGTGTCGTTATTGCTTTAGTTTTAGTAACAGCATTTCTAATCTCTAATACAATTAAAATTACAATATTTTCTCGTAAAAGAGAAATTGAAATTATGCGTTTAGTTGGAGCATCTAATATAAATATTAAAATACCATTTATTTTTGAAGGATTATTTTTAGGAATAATTGGTTCTATATTACCTATAATTATTACTATTTTGGGTTATAATGCTCTATATACTAAATTTAATGGTCAAGTTATTTCTCCATTTATTCAATTAGTTGTACCACTTCCATTTACTTATTTGGTTTCATTAATTTTATTAGTAATCGGTATATTAGTTGGTATGTATGGTTCTTGGCGTGCAGTTAAGAAATATTTAAAAATTTAATTCCTTTTTAGGAATTTTTTTTTGATAAAAAAAGGAAATCACCAACTTTTGGCTAATATAACTAATAGGAGGTGATTTAAATAAAGAAGTTCTATACGGCAAAGTATGAACCGATATTTATGAGAGCAGTAGTTAAACCAAATATTCTAAAACCATTATTAGAACATATTTTAGAAAAAGAAATAATAGAATTAGAAATATTAAATCCAAATTTAATTCAAGAT
>CALVYO010000028.1 GCA_944372275.1 uncultured Bacilli bacterium | reverse complement strand
ACAAGAGAAGGTCCTCATGGTGAAAAACCAAGTAATTATTTAAGTGATAATTTAAAAAAATATGGTTTTAAAATAATAAGACTCAAAACTGGTACTCCGCAAAGAATAGCTAAAGATAGTATTGATTTTTCTAAAACGCAAATCGAAAATGGTGATTCAGAATATCATACATTTAGTTTTGATAATGAACCTCAATATAAAATAGAAGAACAAATACCTTGTCATTTAATCTATACAACTCCCCTAACCCATAAAATAATTTTAGATAACTTAAATAAATCAAGTATGTATGGTGGATTAGATGATATAACAGGTATTGGTCCAAGATATTGTCCATCTATTGAAGATAAAATAGTTAGATTTAAAGATAAAGAAAGACATCAATTATTTTTAGAACCAGAAAGTTTATATTATGATGATATATATTTACAAGGTTTTTCAACAAGTATGCCTGCATATGTTCAAGAACAAATGGTTCATAGCCTACCAGGATTGGAGAATGCAGTTATTAATAAATATGCCTATGCTATCGAATATGATGCTATCTACCCTACTCAAATAAAAAGATCATTAGAAACAAAAGTAATTGAAAACTTATATACAGCTGGTCAAATAAATGGTACAAGTGGTTATGAAGAAGCAGCTTGTCAAGGATTAATGGCTGGTATAAATGCAAGTTTAAAACTAGAAAATAAAGAACCATTAATATTAAAAAGAAATGAGGCATATATAGGTGTTTTAATTGATGATTTAGTTACTAAAGGAGTAAGAGATCCGTATAGATTATTAACTTCTCGTGCCGAATATCGTTTATTATTAAGACATGATAATGCTGATTTAAGATTAAGAGAATATGGATACCAAGTTGGTTTAATTGATAAAGAAAGACATAATAAATTAATAGATAAAATAAATAAAATTGAAGAATTAAAAGATAAATTAAAAAGTGTTAAAATTACACCTTCTTCCAATGATTTATTAATTAGTTTAGGTAGTACACCTTTAAAAGATGGTATAAGTTTATATGACTTATTAAGAAGACCAGAAATAACTTTATCTAAAATGAATTATACCTTTGATTATGATCAAGATATAATAGAACAAGTAGAATTAAATATTAAATATGAAGGTTATATTAATAAGGCTACTAAAGAAGCTCAAAAATTAATTAATTTAGAAAATAAAAAAATACCAGAAGATATTGATTATAATGATATACCTAATTTAGCCTCAGAAGCCCGTCAAAAATTAAATGAAGTTCGCCCTACTTCAATTGGTCAAGCTATTAGAATAAGTGGCGTAAATCCTTCCGATATTGCTATATTAAATGTATATTTAAAAAAGGAGTATCATGAATCAAGATAAATTTATATTAGAACTATCTAAATTAAATATTAATATAACTGAATTACAATTACAACAATTAGAAAGATACTATGAATTATTAATTGAATATAATAAAGTTATGAATTTAACAGGTATAACTGATAAAGAAGAAGTTTACTTAAAACATTTCTATGATAGTTTAACTATTACTAAAGTAATAGATTTAAATAATTATGAAACTTTATGTGATGTAGGAACAGGTGCAGGTTTTCCTGGATTAGTTATTAAAATATTATATCCTCATTTAAAAGTAACATTATTAGATTCTTTAAATAAAAGATTAAATTTTTTAAATATAGTTATAAAAGAACTTAATTTAAAAGATATTGAAACTATCCATACAAGAGTTGAAGAATATAATAAAAAATTTGATATTACTGTAGCCCGTGCTGTTGCGCCTTTAAATATTTTATTAGAATATTGTATCCCAATTACAAAAGTTAATGGTTATTTTATTGCTATGAAAGGTAAAAATGAAGAAGCATCTAATGCTATATTAAAATTAAATAGTGAAATAATTGAAACTAATTCATTTTTATTACCTATTGAAAATAGTAATAGAACAATAATTAAGATTAAAAAAATAAAAGAAACAGATAAAAAATATCCTCGTAAATATAGTGAAATTAAGAAAAATCCTTTATAAAATATAGGGTTTTTTATTTTATTATTTATAATTGAATTTAGTACTAGACAAAAATAAAAAAATAATGTATACTTTTTATAGGAAGGTAGATGAAGTTAATATGATAAAATTAACAAATAGCAAAACTGGGGGGGGGCATTTACTAAATAATGCCTTTACTTTAATAGAATTACTGGCTGTTATTATTATACTAGCCATAGTAGCACTTATTGCTACACCAATAATATTAGATGTGGTAGAAGATGCACGAATATCAGCAGGTAAGTCTGAAGCTCAAATGATATTAGGTGGAATAAATAACTATTGTGCTACTGAGGATGTAAAATATCAAATGGATAATAGTTATACAAAAATATGTACAACAGATATGGATGTTGATGATGTACCAACAATGGTAAATTTAGGAAATGCCACAATAGATAAAATTGTATATAATGGGTCTAAATTAACAGAATTGATTATAGAAAGTAATAACCATAAATTTACATTATGTGCAAGTGGACAATTTGCCATGGATGATGAAAAATGTCCAAGGGATCCTAATTCATTAATAACTAAGTTATTAGCACAATATTCTGAAGATAATACAACAGGATTAGTAAAAGATAGTACAAATGAAAATTTATATTACTATAAAGGAACAAATGAGCAAGTGGCAAACAATTTCTTATGGTATGGTGGCCATCAATGGCGAGTATTGGAGTTTGATACTTCTGCTAATACATTGACACTTATAACTCAACAACCATTAACAGTAATCGCTTCAACAAATACAGTGTGGGAAAATGAAGAAGCGTATAATAATAGTTATATAAATCAATGGTTAAATGATTATTTTTGGAATAGTTTGGATAGTGGTATTCAAGCAACGGTTCAAGATTCAATATTTAATATAGGAATATATGGAGAAACATCAGAAGAACAAAATGTAAGTGAAATAACAACAACTAAAAAAGTAGGTTTATTAGATGTAGAACAATATAAAAGAGCAGGCGATGGAACTACAGGGCAAGATTCATTCTTAGATATAAAAGATAATTTTTGGTTAGGAAATAGATATAGTTCGTCTGATGTTCGCTACGTCCACTACAATGGCAACCTAGACAGCAATAGTCCTGGGTATGCGTACGGCGTCCGTGCAGTTATAAAAATTTCTGATCTAACCATTACCGGAGGGAATGGTACTCTCACAAGTAATTATCAAGTAGCAAACAAATCAACAAATACAGACAACGTTCAAGTAGGAGAATATATCAATGTACCATATAGTGGAAATGATAATGCATGTGGAAGTGATAATGTGTGTACATTTAGGGTAGTAAGTAAAGATGAAGATTGTATAAAAGTAGTACTAAATGGATTACTTCCAACAGGAAGTAAATATGGAAGTTCAGCAACAATAAGTACAAGTCATACAATATACACACCACTGAATACATTTGTTGAAGGAATAAGTGACACATATCGATATACAGGAAATAAAAAATTCTATATAGGAGATTATCCAGGTAGAGCAAATTATAAAGATGTACAAGATGAAACATTGGAATCAAGCATTGGATTACCAACAGTAGGAGAGATGTTCAGTGGAAATGATATAGATATGGCATATCCTACCGATGGAGCAAAAATATTTGTAGATGTAAACACAATCGAAAATCCAACTGCATCAACTTCTTATTGGACAATGAATATAGATGGTTCGTATTACGTTCGCTTCGTGAGCAACGCTGGTGGCCTCAGCATCATTAGTCCTGTGGATACGAGTGGCGTCCGTGCAGTTATATACCTGAAGTCAGGGACTTCAGCCATAACATTCACTGGAGGTGAAGGTACTCCAAACTCACCATATGTATTACAATAAACAAAAGTAGAATAAATAACAATAAATTACAAACGAAGCAAAGATATACCTTGTCGATGAAACAGACAAGGTTAGGCTTATCCACAGCATAACAAAAACTCATAATCAATTATGAGTTTTTAAGTTCTATATTAATTAAATCTTTATAAGCATTGACACCTGGTTGATCAAATGGATTAACACCTAATAAATAACCACCTGTTGCTGCTGCTATTTCAAAGAAATATATTAACATACCAATATGTAATTCATCTAATTTATCAATAGAAATAATAGTACTTTCAATATCATTTTTTAAATGGGCTAAGGCTACTTTATTTAAAGCAATATTATTTATTTCATTTAAGGTTTTATTATATTTTGTAATTAAGTTACCTTTATTATTTATATTTAATACTGTTTCAAATATAATTGGTGTTCCATCTTGATAAAATTGACCTAAGGAATGTAAATCTCTTGTGTTAGAAGAAAAGGTTGGATAGATACCTTTTTTTTCTTTACCTTGGGTTTCACCAAATAGTTGTTTTAACCATTCGGTAAAATAATATAATTTAGGTTCATAGAATGTAAATGATTCTATTAATTTTCCTTGTTTATATAATATATCTCTATTTATAGCGTATTTAAAGGCATCATCAACTGAAACATATTTTGTACCTAATAATATTTGTTCGATATCAAATCCGGCTAAAGCTATTGGTAATAAACCTACAGGAGTTAAAACTGAATATCTACCACCTATTTGATTAGGAACTTCAAAGGAACAATATTTTTTATCATTAACTAATTTTCTTAATTCTCCTTCTTTAGCGTCGGTAGTAATTATTATTCTTTTTTGAAGTTCTATTTCATCATATTTTTTAAGCATTTCTTTATAAATTATATCAAATGTTATACTTGGTTCTAAGGTTGTACCTGATTTTGATATAACATTAATGATTGTGTCTTTATCACGCATAAATTCGATTAATTCTAATAAATATGTTTCTGATAAAGAAGTTCCAGCAAATACTATTTTTTTATCATTAAAGTAAGGTGATAAGGCGGATATAACGGCTTTAGCCCCTAAGAATGATCCGCCTATTCCGATTACAATTAATAAATCAAATTTAGTTTTACTCAAATTTTTAATTCTATTAATATCTTCTTTACTAATACATTTTGTAATATCATACCAATCGGTCATATTTTCGGTAGATAGTTTTTCTTTAATTTCTTTTATTTTATCTTGATATTCATCATAATTTTTTTCTTTTTGATAGGTATTAAAATCAATTTTTAACATTGTTACCTCCATATACTTTTATATTGTGTTCTAACATATCATTTTTTAATGGTATGTATTCGACATTTTCATCATCGAATATTATTTTATTTTCTTTTGAATTTATAACGATTATATTATATTTTGTATCAAAATATTTATAAGTTATTTCATATTGTTTCCAAGTACTTGGTATATTTGGTTTGATATATAGTTTATCTTTTCTTAGATTAAATCCTAATATATCGATTAAAGCAACGTGATAGAACCAACCAGCACTTCCAGTATACCAATTCCAACCACCTCGTCCTAAGAAGTTTTCGTTACTATAAATATCAGCACTTATTACATAAGGTTCTAGTTTATATCTATCGGTATCTTCTTTAGTTTTAGTTCTTTCAATCGGATTAATCATTTGAAATATTTGGTACGCTAAATCGTTATTACCTGTTTTAATTAAGGCTTCAATATACCAAGCAACTGCATGTGTATATTGACCACCATTTTCTCTTATTCCTTTTGGATAATTCATAATATAACCAGGGTTATTTTTATTATTTTTAAATGGTGGTGTTAACAATTTAACGATATTGATATTTTTATCAATTAATTTTTCTTCAATATTTTTTAGCATTGATTTAATTTGTTCTTCACTAGCAATACCAGATAGAATAGCAAAACTTTGGGATAATAGGTCAATTTTACATTCTAAACATTCATTAGAACCTAATTTTGTACCATTATCGAAATATGCTCTTAAGTAATATTCACCATCCCAAGTATTTAATAAGTTTGTTTTTAATTTATTAATTTCATTTGTATAGTCAATTTTACTAAACTCACTAAATCTATTTAATATAATATATAAGAAGAATCCTAACCAAACGCTAGTTCCAGTACCTTTTTCCCCTACTTTATTCATTCCATCGTTCCAATCACCACCACCCATAAGTGGTAAGCCATTAGAACCTAGTTCATTTAATGTTTTATTTATAGCAAGTAAACAATGTTCATATAAAGTAGCAGTTTCTTCAGTATAACTATAATTGATACCCTTTTCCATTTCATTATCTAATAAAGATGGTCCTGTAACAAAAGGTATTTGTATATTTAATACATCATAATCTTCAGTTATTTCGATATATTTACATACTGCATATACTAACCATAAATAATCATCTTTATATCTTGATCTTAAACCAATATTAGTTTCTTTATGCCACCAGTGTAACACATCGCCTTCTTTAAATTGATGTTTAGCGTTCCATAAAATAATTTCTTTAGTCATTTCTGGATGGATAGTACATAAATTCATTGCATCTTGTAATTGATCACGATAACCATATGCGCCACCAACTTGATAAAAACCTGCTTTAGCGTATAATCTTGATGATATATTTTGATAAGCAAGCCAACCATTAACCATATAGTTAAAACTATCATCAGGTGTTTTTACTTGAATATTTTCTAGCATATTTTCCCAATATGTTGTAACATTTTTTTCTTCTTTATTAATTGATTTAATATCATATTTTTTTAACAAATTAATTATATTTTCTTCTTCACAACAACCTAAGATAAAAGATAATTCAACTTCTTCTTTAGAATCGATATAAATAGATGTTTCTATTTCTTTATTTAATATTCTTTTAACATTATAATCGCTTATTTTATTAGTGCAACTCATAAATGTAATAAGGTTAGAAAAATGCTCACTATATTTATTTTTTAATGTGACATAGTTATCTTTAACTTCACTTAGAATATAACGACTTGTTTTTTCTTCAGTAACTCCTAAACAAGGATTTATCCAATATTTTAATACTATTCTTTGTTTATGAGGATTATTATTTTTAATATTTAATTTATAAAATTTAACAGGATCAGTAACTGATACAAATTGCGTTAGTTTTAAATCGTAATCTTTATAATTACCTAAGTAAACATTTTTACCAAAACTTACTTCAGTTGTATTATATTTTAAATTAGTATCATTAATTTTAATACCTTCAGACATATCTAATAATAATGGATCATTAGTCCAAGAAGTTAATTTATATTCACGACTATTTTTATAATAAGTAAATCCAGTTTGATTATTAGATATAATAGTTCCAAAAGTAGGATTAGTTATAACATTGTTCCAGATTAAAGGCGTATCAGGATTAGTAATTATATATTTTTTACCATTTTTACTAAAGCCCCCATATCCATTATAAAAAGTAAGATTATCATAAGATATAGGTAGACTATCTACATTTTTAACTAAATCACTTCTACTTATAGTATTTGATTTTTGTAAGTCATTAACAAAATCTTCTAATGAATGAAATTTATTACTATCGACATAAATACGCGCAACAGTTTTAAATAGATTTATTTCATCTTCATTAACATCATTATTATCTATTAAATAGATATTACCTGGTGTTTTATTGAAACTATTTAAAGCATACATATGATATTTTTCATCATCTATTTCTTTAGCAATAATTTCTTTATCTTCACAATTATTTAATATAATTAAGTCAATAAATATTGATTTACTTTTATAATATTCAAATAAATGTAATAATTCTTTAGTTAAACTTAAATCATCTAAACTATTAATACTAAGGTAGACAATCGGACGATCTCCCGAAATACCAAATTTCCACAAATTAGTTTGATTTAATTTATTTAAAGATAATGTTTTAATTCTTTCTTTAGTAATTACAATATGACTAGTTTGGTATAAGTAATTTAATAAAGTATTAAATACGCGCATATCACGACCGGTAATATTAACCATTTTATTAGTAACATTACTCATTAGAGTTGCTACTTCAAATCCTTTTTCTAATATATTTTCTTCATTAGAGAAGGTATTAACTATATCTAATACTTGTTCTTTAGATTTACCAAATCCAACTATTAAATAAACTGTTTTTTCATCATTAGCTTTAACTGTAATTTTATTTCTTAAACTAACTATCGGATCAACGCAAGTTCCATCTTGATTTGATAAAGTTTTATTTAAAGCAATTGGATCAGAACTATTATGATTTCTACCGATAAAATTCTCTCTATTAGTTTCGAAACTAGAGTTTTCAACATCATCAGTTAATAATTTATTTATAAAATAATAATGATTATCACTATCTCTTAATTTACGATACATAATAACTGAATTAGTATCGACATCATATTCACTTTGAACAAATAAATTTTGGAATGTTTTATGACTTATATCATCGATATTTTCTGATAAAATTGGTTCGGTATAAGAAGTTAATTCTAATACTTTGTCTTCATCACTATTATTTTTAAAAGTAATTTTTCTTATTTCAGAATGATATGTTTTAGGTACAACTATTTCAGTTGTTGTAATGATATCTTCATCCATTCTTACAAATTTAATTCTATCTAAAGCAAAAACTACTTCATATTTATCAGGCATAACATTAATTGGGGCATAAGTATTAGACCATATTTTATTAGTTTTTAAATCTTTAATATACATAAATATACCATAATCTTGTTCTGTTATTTTGCGATATCTATTTAATTGAATAGTACGATATCTACTAAATCCATTACCTCGGTCATTGATAAAGGTACTATATTTAGAGTTAGATAATACTGACACTTCAGGTAAAATAGATAAGTTATGGAATACTCTAACATCATTGATAAATGTTTCCTTTTCATATGTGTACTTTTTATACTTAGTGATATTAACATCAATGATAGGTTTTAATTGAACTTTTTCTTTATTTAATATTTCAAATGCTTGATTATTAATATCTTTAATAAAATATTTTTGAATAACATTTTCTTTTAATGTATTAGTGATACTAGCTAAAATCATACCTTGATGATGGGCAAAATAAGAGTAAACAATTTTTTTATCTTCTGCATCATAAGATTCATAATAACCATATTCACCTTTTAAATCTAATTTATTTAGTTTTTTAATATTGTTCATAACTTCATCAGGAAATCTTGGTAACGCTAATAAAGAACTATATGGTGAAATAATAATTCGATTATTTGCTTCTTCTTGCAGTTTCAAATAAGGAGTAGCAAAAGCTTTATATTTATAGTTTTGGGAATCATCTAACTCATTATAAGCAGATTCAGAAATTCCCCAAGGATATTTCCAATTAATTTCTTTCATATATTCTTTTTGAGCATAGAAAGCAAAATCATAACTTTCATCAACTAAAGTATTTTCATAAGTTGGAATAAATATTAATGGCATAAAATATTCAAAAGAAGTTCCTGACCACGATACAAGACCTTTCTTCTTTTTAAAAGTAGTTAAAGTCTTATCTAAATTAAACCAGTGATTACTTAAAATATCACCTTTAGCAATAGCTATGAAACTAGTAATTCTACTTTCACTAGCAAATTTATTATAGTTATAAGGTAATAAATTCCCTTCATCGACATTATATCCAATACTAAATACATCCTCATTGCTATATAGATATTTAAAGTCGGTATCATTAATTAGTTTTTCGATTCTTTTAGCAAGTTCTAATTCATCTAAATCTTTTAAAAATTCTTTGACAGTAATTAATGAAGCAACAAAATTACCACTATCGACTGTTGATACGAAATTAGGATACAAAACTTTTAAAGTATTGATATTATACCAATTAAATAAATGTCCGTGCCATTTATCTAGTTTATCGATTGTATCGATAATATTAATTATATAATTAATAGTTTCTTCTTTATTTATAAAGTTTAATTTATAAGCTGATACAATAGATACTAAAGATAATCCAATATTAGTAGGAGATGTTTTATAATCTAATTTTTTCTCCCTATTTAATTGATAATTATCAGGAATTAAATAATTATTTTCTTTATTTAAATTATCTTTAAAGAAATTCCAAGTTAAATTAGCTATTTCTAATAATTCATCTTTTTCTTTTTCATTTAGTTTTTTTATTGGTTTCTTAATATCTTCACTTATAGCAAAAGCTAAGAAAGGTGCAATTAAGAAAAATATAGCAATAATCATACATTCATAAGGATGAGAATTATTTATATATGCTAAAATAACAAATGATAATGCTGCAATATAATTAATAGTATATTGTTTTAAGTGATTAAATAAAGTTGCTTTTACTTGTTTAGCGGCATCTTCCGCAGTTAACCATTGTAATAAATGCTTTTTACTGATAAACATACGATATGCTGCTGTTAATAAAGATTTGGTATATAGATAAGCATTATAAGGAATACTTGTAAAAACAGATAAAGTTCTTAAAATAAATGCTTGATAACCAAAAGCCATAATGTTGTAATATTTTAAATTTTTACTATATTTTTTTTGAGCAATAAATATTTGTAATAAATAAGATATAACAGGCAAAATAACAACAAATAAGATAAATCCTAACCACCAATAAGGGTGAGTTACAACAATACTAGATAATAAAAATAAAATAATAAGTAAACTTAAATCTAATAATTCTCTTCTGATATTATCGATAATTTTAAACTTTCCTAATAAACTAATTGGATTTTTATATCGTTTATTAAATTCATCTTTAACATAGGGTAATATCCATTTGATTATTTGCATATCTCCCCTAGTCCATCTTGATCTTCTTGTAGCATCAACTAAATATTTAGAAGGAAAATCATCGATTAACTCAACATCACTTACAAAACCACATTTTAAATAATTACCTTCTAATAAATCGTGACTTAAAATTAAATTGTTAGGAAATCTTCCTTTTAAAACTTTTTGAAAGATTTCTAAATCATAAATACCTTTTCCAATAAAACTACCCTCTTTAAAAACGTCTTGATAAAAATTAGGTGTTATTGTTGAATAAGGGTCTAATCCACCAATTCCAGCATATATTTGTGAAAATAAAGATTTATTAGTCGATTCAATATCGACACTTATTTTAGGTTGTAAAATACCATATCCTTTAATAACTTTAGTTTTACTATCATTTAAAATTGGTTTATTTAAGGGATGTGCCATAGTTCCAATTAATTTTAAAGCACTATTTAAAACTAATTGTGTATCAGAATCTAAAGTAATAACATATTTAATTTTATGTTTAAAATTATCAAAAGTTTGAACTTTAAACCATTCTTTTTTCTCTTTATCACTAAAATTATTTAAAAGTAAATCATTAAAATGTAATAAAGCACCTCTTTTTCTTTCAAAACCTAAGTAACTATTTTCATACTTATTGTATTTACGATTACGATAAGCAAAATAAAATATTTCATTTTTATATTTTTTATTTAATTCTAAAACTTTTAAAAGACCTTCCTTAGTAATTTCATCATCTTTTTCATAATTTTCAGTTTTACATTCACAAGCATCACCTAAAAGTGTGAAATAAATATTTTTTGATTTATTAGATAAATAATATTTTTCTAAATTATCAAACATTTCATCTACTTTCTCTTTATTTTTTAAAATAGTAGGAATTACAACCATCGTTTTATAATTTTTAGGAATTCCATCTTTAAAATCAAGTTTAAAAATAGGTCTACTAGGATATATTTTTAAATATATTTTATTAACAAAGGTAATAACTATTTCGCTTACAGGAATAAATAAAATAATAAATCCTAATATCTTATTTGTAATGAAAAAATTAGATAAAATTAAAGTTAAAATAATACTTAACGATAAAATAATAAATAAATAAATTATAGTTTTAAAACTATTATTTTTATTTTTAAACAACACATTACCAATATTTTTATCTTTTTTTATAAGTTCTTCTGCACATTTGAATACATCTTGTTTATTTTTTTTAGCTATTTTAAATAATTGTTTACGGTATAGAAATTTAGTCTCTTTAGTCATTAAATGATAGTAAGGATCTTCATTTAAAAAATTTTCAATTTCACATAAATGATAAAATAAATTTTCTATTTCGATTAAATCAATTTTTTTAATACTATAAAAGATATTGTTGATTAAAATATTTTCATTAGTATTGTTTAAATGTTCTTCATTGATTAATTTTCTTAGAGAAAGATTATTATTTTCTAAAATTTTATTAAATGACTGAAATATCTTATTAGAATTTTTACCGATTTTTTTAATTTGATCACTAAAATAAACAATTGCGTATGGTGAATAACTAATAATATCTTTTAAATTATTTTCATTGAAATTTTTAATTAATTTATCTATTTTTTCCCTTTCATTAATTTTATTATTTTCAACAACGCACAATTCTTTTATTTTCTTCATCAAAATAATATTTAAAACAACAGGTATAATTTCTAATTCTTGATATATTAATTTTATATTATTTTCTTCACAATAATTTTTAATATCATTGATTAAAATATTTTCATCAATTTTGTAATTTCTATTTTCTAAAATAGTCACTAACATTAAAATTAATTTATCCGTTAAGTATTTTCTTTGCTTTTTATTCTTTTTAAAATTTTTAATTACCTCATTTTTTTCAACTAAAATATAATAATTATCGACAATCCATTCATTTGTAATCCCGATAAATAAATGATTTTTTGTTAAATTAACTAATTTATTATAAAATTTTGTTATATATTTAAAATCCATAACACCTACTCCCATCTTTATATATAATATCATATTTTAGTTAAAATGGTAAATATTTATTAGTGTTTAAAATTATTTCCCAAATTTCCCAAAAACTCTTGCATTATTTCCCAAATTATAGTATCATTTAATTATAAAAGAATTAGGAAGGGGTTTTTTGTGTGCAGAACGAAAGAAAAGTTGTTGAATTGAATCTATCCGATGTATTACCAAATAGATTCCAACCCCGTATTAAGTTTGATGAAAATGCAATTAATGAGTTAGCGTTATCAATTCAGAAATATGGAGTAATTCAACCAATTGTAGTTAGGCAAATTGGTAATAAATATGAAATAATTGCTGGTGAAAGAAGATATAAAGCCAGTAAAGTTGCGGGAAAACAAACAATACCTGCTATTATATCTGAATTAAATGACAAAGATAGTGTTGAAATAGCGCTAATAGAAAACGTTCAACGTGAAGATTTAACGCCTATAGAAAAAGCGGTATCTTATAAAAAAATATTAGATATGGGATATATTAATCAAGAAGATTTAGCTAAAAAAGTTGGAAAATCACAATCTGCTATAGCCAACACATTAAGATTACTTAACTTATCAGATGATGTTCAAGAAGCATTATTAGAAAATAAAATTTCAGAAAGACATGCTAGATCATTATTAAAAATAAAAGATGAAAAAAAACAAGTTGAAATGTTAAATAGAATAATAAACGAAAGACTAACAGTAAGAAAATTAGATGAGGAGATAGATAAAATGAATAATGTGCCAGAAATTAATAGTATACCAGACAATTTTAAACCAGAAGAAGTTGTTCAAATACC
>CALVYO010000027.1 GCA_944372275.1 uncultured Bacilli bacterium | reverse complement strand
GAGCTTGTCAAGTATAGTGTGTAAATTTATTTAATAATTATAAAAATTAATATATAAAATTGTCAAAGAGCATAGTTAACATATCAATCTAAATTGATATGTTTTTCATATCTATCACCAAATAACTCTATAAGTTGTAATTGTATAGTTTTAAAATTCATAATAGGTTTATACCATTTTTCTTTTAATTCTTTTATTCTTAAGAATAGTATTTTATAAACTGATTCTTCATTAGGAAATGCCCCTTTCCCTCTAGTTACTTTTCTTAATGCAGAATTTACTGATTCTACAGCATTTGATGTATATATGGCCTTTCTAATTTCTGTAGGTAATTCAAATAATGGATCTAAATATTGCATAAAATTTTCAACTTTTTTAACAACTGAACTAAGACTAGAGAATTCTTTTTTAAAGTCTTCTAGTATTAAATATGCTTTTTCTTTATCAGAACTTGTATATATTTTTTTCCAGAATTGAATAACCTTATTTGCTTGCTTTTTAGGACATATACTATATATATTTCTAGTCAAATGGACAACACATCTTTGTGATTGAGTTTTAGGAAATACAAGTTCTAAAGAGCCTTTAAATCCTGCTATCCCATCACTAGACATATATAATATATCTTCAACACCTCTTGATTTCAAATCTTCAAATACATTAGTCCAAAAACTAGCAGATTCATTTTTATCAATCCACATACCTAATATATCTTTGTATCCTTGAGCATCTACTCCTATGATTACATAAATGGCTTTCTTTTGACTGTTTATATTATCGCCTTTAATTGGAATATATAAACAGTCAGCATAGGTAAAAATGTAAAGAGGTTTTAGTTTTCTATTTCTAAACTTTTCAACTTCTTCATTAACAGCAGAAATTAATCTCGTTATTTCATCTTTACCAATATTAACACCATAAAGATCTTTTAATATTTTTTCAATATCCCTTAAACTAACGCCTTTAGCATATAAAGAAATACATTTATCTTCAAAACCAGTAAGTTTAGTTTGACCTTTTTCTATTATAACAGGTTTAAAACTACCTTTTCTATCACGTGGAGTTTTCACTTCAATAGAACCATATTTGGTTTCAACTTGCTTACTTTTACAATAACCATTTCTACTATTATCACTTTTATTACGTTCATATTTAGAATATTCTAAATGATTATCTAATTCAGTATCAAGTAGTTTTTGCATAAGAGGTTCTAATAAAGAGTCAATAAAATTTTCAACATCCAAACTATTTTTAATTTCTCCATTTTTAAATTTATTAACTGCTTCTTCTATAATCATATCATTTAAAGTTTTCTCTTTTTTCATAATACTGCTCCTTAAATTAATTCTAAATCTGGATAAAGTTGAATAATATCATTTAGCATTAGAATCCATTCATTCTTTTTAAATGAAGTAAAGCCAAAATAATCATCCATACCACCAAGTTTTTCATAAACTTCTTCTAAATTATTAACATAACTTTTTTGACTGTTAAAACTTAATCTTATTCTATCATATAAATATATATTAGCGGAATGCCTAAATAATAATTTTCTAATATTAACACTATATTTGTATAAAGATTCGATATTAGTTAAATACTTTTCAATTAATTTTTGATGAATAACATTATTGTATCTTTCTTTAAATTTTTTAAATTGCTCTTTAAAGTCAGTTAAAGTTTTTTGTACATATAAATTATGAAGTTTACTACCGATTTCTCTAGCATTTTTTTCATAAGAAAATTTATAAAACTTAGGCATAATATCAGTAATAGAATCTATAAAAGTTATAGTAGGGAATGAAACTTTAGCAGCCTTTTTAATATTTTTATTATCATCAACAGAAAGAAATAATATATTTTTAATACCTCTAACTTTTAAATTTTCAAAACAATCAAGCCAATATCTATTATTATTTTTTCTATCAGTATAAACATTAATTAGAGTTCTAAAACCTTTTTTATCAATACCAACTAAAGTATAAATATCTTCTTTTTCTATATATTCACCTTTTTTAATATTTATTTCATTTTTAATAGCATAAACAACCAAATAAGTATCTTCTAATCTTCTTTTTGGACAATCTGTTATAGTTAATTCTTTCATCTCTTATCCTCTCCTTTTTTCCACAAATAAAAATCTAGTATGTTTTTTTATTTACACACTAGATTATACACTATCTCTAACGATTTTAAGCCTAATTTACCTTTTAATGAGTTATATAAAGCTTCAGATCCAATAATTGATACAAAGCCACACCATAATGAATTAATTATTCCTAAATCGGTAAATGATATTGCAAATAAAAATCCAATTATGAATTCAATTATTGCATAAACTAAATTATTTGTAACATTAAATTTAGTTTTTAAAAATTGAATTGCTTGTGTAGCTATAAAACCAGATGTAATAGAGGAAGTAATAATACTCATAAATAAATCAATGTTCATTATCCATCAACATTTCCCATTTATCTTTTATAAAGGAATTACCCTTTAAATCATTGATATATTGATCATATACTTCATATGCTCTATTTATTTGACTATCAGTTATTTTTTCATTATTTTCTTTTCTTGCTAAAAAATTTTTACATTGATTTTTTTCTAATTCATTTATTTTTTTATAAATTGGATTAAATATTTTATTGATATTTGATAGAATAACTCCAACTGCAACAATTAAAGAAGATAATTTTATAATTAAATCTAAAATATCCATTTTTTCTCACCTATATTAAATTATGAAGAGTAAAAAAAATCAATTATTTATTTTAACTAATTTCCTTTACTTTATTAAGTTTTTTTTGTATAATTAGTATGGTGGAAGGTATGCAAGAAAGATTAGTTTGGCTATTAGAAGATAAATTAAATATTATTAAAAATAAGACAATTTTAATCATAGGATTAGGTGGTGTTGGGAGTTACGCGTTAGAAACTCTAGCTAGAACTTATTTTAAAAAAATAATTATTGTCGATAACGATAAAATAGATATATCTAATTTGAATCGGCAATTAATGACTAATGTTGATAATATTGGACTATACAAAACTGATGTTTGGTTTGATAGAATAAAGAAAATAAATCCTGATTGTGAAGTTATTAAAATTACAGAATTTATTACAAAAGATAATTTAAGTTTATTATTTAATTATAAAGTAGATTATGTAATTGATGCTTGTGATACACTAGAAACAAAAAAAGAGATAATTAAGTATTGCTTAAAAAATAAAATTAAATTTATTTCTTCAATGGGAATGGCTAATAGAATAGACGCTAGTAAAATAAAAATAAGTTATTTAGATAAAACTTGTTATGATCCTTTAGCTAAAAAGTTGCGGAATTTAATTAAAAAAGAAAATATTAAAGGTAAGATACCTGTTGTTTATAGTGAAGAACAGCCTATAAAAATCGATAAATTAGGTTCGATTAGTTATGTTGTCGGTATTGCCGGTTTATTATGCACAAATTATGTTATAAATGATATATTAAAAGAGGTTAACAATGAAAGAAATAATAAAAATAATTAGAAATTTAGATGGCAAAATTTTAGGTATTGGTTTAGATGAAACATTAACTAAAGAAATTGAAAATAATGATAAAATTATAGAATGTAATCTATTAAATTCATATGTTAAAGGAAAAAACAGATTTAATTTATTTAATAAAACAATAAGCATAAAAAAAATAAGAAAAGTTTTTAAAAAGAAAAAGATTAATTATATCATTTGTAATTATGATGAAATAAGTAAATATTTTAATACGTTTGTTAAAGATAGTATTTATATTAATAATAAAAAAATATATTATTTTGGCAATGTTGATATTGAATTATTGAAATACAAATACAATAGATACGATACTAATATTGTTATAAAAAATAAAAATTTAATTGAAATCGATACTAGTAAGGCTAAAAACAATTTTTTTAAAGACATCTATTATCGAATAAAAGATTTCAAAGATAAATTAGTTGAATTAATTGGCGATATTTTAATGAATTAGGAGGAATTTTATGAAAAAAGGTTTTACGTTAGCAGAATTATTAGGAGTTATTGTTATTTTAGGGGCATTAATGTTGGTAATTATTCCTTTGGTATCAACTGCTATTAAAGATGCTGATGAAGAGTTATATAACAGTCAAATCGAAAGTATTAAACTTTCTTTAGAATCGTGGATGAGTGATAATCAACGACCTAATGAAGGAGAATATATTACTTTGAGTTTAAGTCAATTAAAAGAAGCTGGCTTGGTTGAATTAGATATTACCAATCCGAAGACAAAAGAATTATTTCCTAATGATATGATTTTAAAAATAATAAATAGAGATGGTACAATCGAATATGAAGTTAACGAAAATGGTAGTAATACTAATGATTATGAATCTATTACTAGTATCAAAGTTAATGGGGATGTACTAGAATATGTCGAATTAGGAAGTACTTATACTGATTTAGGAGTAACTGCTAAAGATACTAGTAATAATGTGATAACTAATGTCACAACTACTACAACTCCAACTTTAGATATAAATAAAAAAGGTCTTTATTTAGTAACTTACAAAACTATAGATAATGTAGCATACCGAACAATTGTTGTAAGAGATACAACAGGACCTAAAATAACTTTTAACAACAATTTAGAAATGACTTATGAACAATCAAGAACATATGATTTTAAATCTGATATAACAGTAACTGATAATAGTAATGAAGAAGTTACTGTTACGGTTGAAACTAATATTAAACCTTTAGCAGGAAATTATACAATTAAATATATTGCAAAAGATTCATCAGGTAATGAAACAATTAAATTAAGAAAAGTAACAATAAAGGAGTAAGCATTATGTATTTAAAAGCAATTAAAGCACACGGATTTAAATCATTTGCTGATAAGACAATCATTGAATTAGATAATAAAATAACTGGTATTGTTGGACCTAATGGTAGTGGTAAAAGTAATGTTGTCGATGCAGTAAGATGGGTATTAGGTGAGCAATCAGTAAAATCATTAAGAGGAGATGGAAATATGACAGATGTCATATTTTCTGGTAGTAAATCAAGAAATCCATCGAATGTAGCCTCTGTTACATTAATATTTGATAATACTGATAAATATTTACCTTTAGAGTTTAATGAAGTTGCTATCAAAAGAAGAGTTTATAAAGATGGTAGTAACGAATATTTTATCAATAATGAAAAAGTAAGACTAAAAGATATAACTAATTTATTATTAGATAGTGGTGTGGCTAAAGAAAGTTTTAATATCATTTCTCAAGGTAAAATAGAAGAAATATTATCTAATAAACCAGATGATCGAAGAATAGTTTTTGAAGAGGCTTCTGGTGTTTTAAAATATAAAAGAAGAAAAGAAGATGCTTTAAGAAAACTAGATCGAACTCATAATAATATGAGTAGAATAAATGATATTATAAAAGAATTAGAAGATCGAATCGAACCTTTAAGAGAACAAAAAGAAAAAGCAATTAAATATAATGAATTAAAAATCGAATTAGAAAATATTGAAATTGCCTTAATAAGTGAAGATATAACTAATTTAAATTTTGACTATCAAAACAATAAAAATAAAATCGAAGATTTAAAAATAGAAATATCAAAATTAACTACTGATAATAGTAAATATGAAGTAAAAATTGAGGAATATAAAAAAAATATTATTAATTTAGATAATGAAATTAAAAAATATCAAGATTATTTAATCAAATTAACTAGTGATGTTGAAAAAATAAATAGTCGAAAAGCAATTATTTTAGAACGACAAAAATATAATGTTGCAGATAGTAAAGTCCACGAAAATTTAGTAATGTTAAAAGAAAAAGAATTACAATTAACTGCTGAATTAAATAATTTAAAAAATGAAAAATTATTATTGGAAAACGAAATTGTTGAAATAAGCAAAAAAATAGATACTTTAAATAATGAATTAAATAATATCAAAAATAATAAAAATAAATTAAATTTAGATTTGCAAAATGCTTTAAGAACAAACAATAATTTAAATTTACAAATTGAATCTTTAAAATATAGTATCGATAATAATAGTGGTTTACCAACATCCGTAAAAAAAGTATTAGATAATCCTAAATTAAGAGGAATTCACGATATAATTGGTAATTTATTTGATGTCCAAGAAAAGTATTCATTAGCCATTTCTACTGCCTTAGGTGTAGCCTCTACTAATATTGTTGTTGATAATGAAATATGCGCTAAAGAGGCAATTAACTATTTAAAAGAAAATAAATTAGGTCGCGCTACTTTCTTTCCATTAAATATTATTAAACCAAAATATATCGATATTGAAATCAATTTAAATGGTTTTATCGATATTGCTAGTAATTTAATTAAATATGATCCTAAATATTCAAATATAATCTTAAATCAATTAGGCAATGTTTTAGTTGTCGATAATATTGATAACGCTAATATAATTGCTAAACATATAAATTATAAATATCGAATAGTTACTTTAGATGGCGAATTATTACACGTCGGTGGCTCATTAACAGGTGGTAATACTAGTAAAACAAGAAATATTATATTAGAAAAATATGAATTAGAAAATAAAATAAAAGAAGAAAAAATTATATCTGATAATATAAGTAAAATTGAAGAACAAATAAATGAAATAGATAATAAATATAAAGAAATAGAAGATAAAATATACTTGATTAATAAAGAAAAATTAAATAAAGAAGTAATGTTATCTAATTTAAAAAATGAAATAGTTACTAAAGAAGAAAATTTAAAAAATGTTACTTATGAAATAATGGGTAATAATAATATCCTAGATAATAAACTAAAAGAGGAAGAACAACAAGTATTAAAAGAATATTATGAAACCTTAGAAAATAAAAATAAAGTTAGTTTATATTTAAATAATTTATTAAAGAAAAAGGATGATTTAAATAGTGAATTATCTGATTATGAACTAACCGTTAAAAAAGAAAATAGTTTGTATAATGAAAAGAAAGAATTATTAAATAATTTAGAGATATCTGTTAATAGATTAGACGTTAAATTGGATAATTTGTTAAATACTTTATCTGAAAACTATTCTATTACTTATGAAAGTGCTATAGCAAGATATAAATTAGATATGGATATTGATATGGCTAGAAATAAAGTTAATAATTTAAAAAGACAAATTAAAGAAATTGGAATGGTTAATTTAGGTTCAATTGAAGAATTTGATACTGTTAATGAAAGATATGAATTCTTACTTAATCAAAGAGATGATTTAACTAAAGCCGAAAATACTTTGTTAGAAATTATATCGGAAATGGACAAAGTAATGGAAAAAGATTTCCTTAAAACATTTAAAATAATTAAAGAAAACTTTAATATTACTTTTAAAGAATTATTTAAAGGTGGTAGTGCGGATTTAAAATTAACTGATCCAAATAATATTTTAGAAACAGGTATTGAAATTATTGCTTCTCCTCCTGGTAAAAAATTAACGACAATTTCTTTATTATCTGGTGGCGAAAAGACATTTACAGCAATCAGTTTATTATTTGCTATATTAAAATCTAAACCAGTTCCATTTTGTATTTTAGATGAAGTAGAAGCAGCCTTAGATGATGTTAATGTTGATTCATTTGGAAAATATGTATGTAATTTAAAAGATAAAACCCAATTTATTATAATTACTCATAAGAAAAAAACAATGGAATATGTCGATACTTTATATGGTATTACAATGCAAGAATCTGGCGTTAGTAAATTAGTAAGCGTTAAATTAGAAGAAATAAAATAGATTTCTTCTTTTTTATACAAAAATATGGTATAATTAAAAAGAGCCTACAAACTCTCGTATTTGGAGGTTTTTTTATGTCAAGATTTATTTTTGTAACAGGTGGAGTTGTATCAGGATTAGGTAAAGGGATAACAGCATCTAGTATTGCATTATTATTAAAAGCAAGAGGATATAAGGTGTTTATGCAAAAATTTGATCCTTATATCAATGTTGATCCAGGTACAATGTCTCCTTACCAACACGGTGAAGTCTTTGTAACTTATGATGGCGCTGAAACTGATTTAGACTTAGGTCACTATGAAAGATTTATCGATGAAGAATTAAATTATTCTTCTAATTGTACAACTGGTAAAATATTTTCTTCTGTTATCGAAAAAGAAAGAAGAGGAGATTATTTAGGGGCAACTGTTCAATTTGTTCCTCATATAACTAATGAAATAAAAAATAAAGTATATGAAGCAAGTTCGACTAGCAATGCTGATTTTGTTATCACCGAAATAGGTGGGACAATTGGTGATATCGAATCACAGGTTTATTTAGAATCATTAAGACAATTAAGAAATGATTTAGGTAAAGAAAAGACATTATTTGTTCATACAACTTTAATACCATACATTTATGGTTCTAATGAATTAAAAACTAAACCTACGCAACATTCAGTAATCGAATTAAGAGGATTAGGTATACAACCAGATGTTTTAGTTTGCCGTTGTCCTTATAAATTAGATTTTGATATAAAAAAGAAATTAAGTTTGTATTGTAGCATTGATACAAGTAACATAATAGATGCAGTTGATACAAAGAATATATATCAAATACCAATAAATTTTTATAATCAAAAATTAGATGAAGTTATTTTAAAACAATTTAATTTAGATATTAAAAAATCTAATATCAAATATTGGCAAGATTTAGTAGATAAAGTTGATAATTTAAAAGATGAAATTGAAATATCTTTAGTTGGTAAATATGTTGAATTACACGATGCTTATATATCGGTAGTAGAAAGTTTAAAACATGCAGGTTATAAATATAATACTAAAATAAAAATTAATTGGATTGATTCAGAAAACGAAAAAAGTATTGAATTTGCTTTAAAAAATAGTAAGGGAATAATTGTTCCTGGAGGCTTTGGAAGTAGGGGAATCGAAGGCAAAATAAAAGCAATAAAATATGCAAGAGAAAATAATATTCCATTTTTAGGTATTTGTTTAGGTATGCAGTTAGCGTGTATTGAATTTGCTAGAAATGTTTGTAATATAAATGACGCTAATTCGACAGAATTTGATGAAATGACTAACGATCCTATTATCGATCTAATGAGTTATCAAAAACAAGTTATTAATATGGGTGGAACTTTAAGATTAGGTAATTATGATTGTAAAATAAAAAAGAATACATTAGCCTATAGATTATATAATCAAGAACATATTAAAGAAAGACATCGTCATCGTTATGAATTTAATAATACTTATAAAAAAATATTAGAAAAAAAAGGTTTTATATTTTCAGGAATTAATGAAAAATCTAATTTAGTTGAAATAATCGAATATGAAAATCATCCATTCTTTATTGCTTGTCAGTTTCATCCTGAATTTAAAAGTAGACCAACTAGACCTCATCCTTTATTTGATGGTTTTATAAAAAGTAGTATTGAAAAAAAGCGCTAAACAACGCTTTTTTAAATTAATCTAATTTCATTTTCATTGAAGAAAGGTTTATTTTTATTTATTCTATCATAAAATAATATGCCATTTAAATGATCAATTTCGTGTTGGAAAGCAATTGACAATTCTTCTCTTGCTCTTACTTTTATTTTATTACCATCAATATCGTATCCTTCAACTGTAACTCTTGCATATCTTGGGACGTGGCCTTCAACTTCACGATTTACTGATAGACATCCTTCACCAACATCTGCTGCAATCATTTCATTTGAATAAGATACTATTTTAGGATTAACAAAAACGTATTCATCAAATATTCCTTCTTCTACTTCGTGGACTATTATAATAATTCTTTTATTGATACCTAATTGCGGAAAAGCGAGTCCCATACCAGGTCTTAACTCGTATTTAGTAGCTAATTCTTCTATTTGACTATAAGTCAATTCATCGATGGCTTTTTTTATTAACTCTTTTTCTTTATCTGATAATGGAAATGTAGCATCTTTACTAATCATTCTTAATCTTTTATCTTTTTCATCTAATATATCTAATTTTTTAAACATAAGACCAACTCCAATAACAACAAGTATTTTACCACATTTTTAAAAAAAAGCAAATTAAAAGGAAGATTATCTTCCTTGACATGGTGATTGAGTGTGGCAGCCACAGTTGCCTTCAAATGCTCTAGCACCAATGATTATTACTAATAAAATAAATAAAACTAAAATAATAGCAGCTCCGTATCCAGAACCGTATCCGTAGCCATATGGTTGATTACAACCATAACCGCTGTATCCTCCGTAGTAATACATATTATTACCTCCTTCTAGCTAATATATTTTATTATTAATTAGATAAATTGTTCGTTTAAAATACCCAAATTTTAATATTTTTATTTTCAAATTAATAAATATGTGATATTATATTATAAGGTGGAAGGTATGAAAAAGTTCTTAAAAAACCTTAAAAATTTATTTAGTAAAATGGATAGATTTTTATTTATTGTTACTATTTTATTTTTCTTATTTGGTTTACTTAATATTGTAACTGCATCGAGCCGTGAGGCAGTAGTTAGATATGAAGTTTCGACTTATCACTATTTTTTTAAACAATTAGAAATGTTGATAGGTGGTTTAATAATTTCTTATATTATTTTAAATATGAGAACTAAAGTATATAAAAATTTAATTTGGTTTGGTTATGCTTTAGCATTTATATTAGTAATATTGCTATTTCCTTTTGGTAAAGAAGTAAATGGGGCGACTAACTGGTTACCAGTACCAGGATTAGGAACTATTCAACCTAGTGAACTAGCTAAACCAGTAATGATAGTTTTATTTGCTATATTATTCGAACAAAATTATCGTATTTTAAATTCTGATAATCCAAAAAAATGGCCAAAAATTAGTTTGATTTTATTAATTGCATTTATAATTCCTGTTTTAACTTTTGTTCAAAAGGATTTAGGCGGTGCCTTAATTATGTTAGGAATATTTGGAATATTATTTCTATCTAGTCCAATTAGAAGAATCGATAAAGTTAAAATAATAGTTTTAATGTTTGGTGTTTGTATAATGATTATGTCAGCAGTAGTTATGCGGCAAGGATATTTGTTAAGTGATGCTCAATTATCAAGATTTGATTTTTTTAATCCTTGTTCAAAATATGAAACAACGGGTTATCAAGTTTGTAATGGTTTTATTGCTTTAAATGATGGAGGTTTATTTGGCTTAGGAATTGGTAAAAGTAAACAAAAGTATTCTTATATCCCAGAACCTCATACCGATAGTATCTTTGCTATAATAGGTGAAGAATATGGGGCAATAAAATGCAGTTTTATATTTATGGCTTATGTATTTGTCTTATTTAGAATATTAAAAATAGCTACTAGTGCAACAACGATAAGAGGTCGATATATGTGTTTAGGAATTGCTACATATATATTTCTTCATATATTTATCAATTTAGGTGGTTTATTTGGAATTATCCCATTAACAGGAGTTCCTTTACCATTTTTATCTTATGGCGGAACATATGCTATTAGTTTAATGTGTTCTTTAGCCGTTGTCCAAAGAGTACATATTGAAACAAAATTAGAAAAATTTAAATTAAATCGTTAAAATGACAAAATTTTAATGATTTTTTTTTTATAATTTAAACGAGGTGATAATTATACGAAAATATATTTAGATTTAATTATGATTTTAAATTTTATTTTTGATTTTTTGTTATTATTATCTGTTTCGATTATTTTAAGAAGAAATGTCAGTATTTATAAAATATTAGGTGGTGCTTTTGTAGGTGGTATCAGTATTTTATTTTTATTTGTAAGTAATTCTTTATTGTTATTCTTATATAAAATAGTTATGAATATCATTATGGTAATAATTAGTTTTGGGTTTAAAAATATAAAATATACTTTAAAAAATATAATATATCTTTATATGACTAGTATTGTTTTAGGTGGATTTTTGTATTTTTTAAATGTCGAATTTTCGTATAAGCAATATGGTATTATATTTATCAACAATGGATTATCGATCAATGTTATTTTTTTAATCATATTTAGTCCAATTATTATATATATTTATATTAAACAAGGATTATGGTTAAAAAATAATTATAGTAATTACTATAAAATAAATATATATTATAAAGATAAAAAATATTTATTTAATTCATTTTTAGATACTGGTAATAATTTAGTTACACCTATAACAAATAAGCCGGTAATTTTAATTGATAAAAATATTAAAGTCGATAATTTTTTTTATATACCTTATAAATGTGTGAAAGGAGATGGCTTAATTAAGTGTTTTAAAGTCGATAAAATAGAGATAGAAGGAATGATTAAAAATAATGTAATCGTGGGAATTTTAAAAGATAAAATAAAAATTGATGGCGTTGATTGTTTACTTAATAAAAAAATATTGGAGGGATAAATGTTAACAAAATTAAAAAATTTAATTATAAAATTATTCACACAAGAAGTTTTTTATGTTGGTAGTGCGGATAAATTACCAGCTCCTTTATCAAAAGAAGAAGAAATATTATATGTCACAAAATCGATGGCTGGAGATGAATTTGCGCGTGCTAAATTAATTGAACATAATTTAAGATTGGTAGTTTTTTTGGCAAAGAAATATGAAAATACGAAAGTTGATTTAGAAGATTTAGTTAGTATTGGAACAATTGGATTAATTAAAGGCGTCAATACATATAAATTAGATAAAAATATCAAACTTGCTACTTATGCTTCAAGATGTATCGATAATGAAATATTGATGTTTTTAAGAAAAAATAAAAAAAGAAAAGGTGAAGTTAGTTTTGAAGATAGTTTAAGTTATGATGCGGAAGGTAATGAACTACATTTAGAAGATATATTAGGGACTGAACCTGATATAGTAACTAAAGGCTTAGAAGAAGAAACTAATAAAAAATTATTATATGAAGAGATAAATCATTTAAACGATAGAGATAAAGAAATAATGGTTTTAAGATATGGTTTATATAATAATGAAGAAAAAACACAAAAAGAAGTGGCTGAAATGTTAGGCATATCACAATCTTACATTTCAAGAATTGAAAAGAAAGTAATTAGAAGACTTAAGAGAATAAATAGTTAAGTCTTTTTCTCTTGACAAGATATTAATAATAGTGTATAAATTATATTCGAGGAGTGATAATATTGAAATTAGTTATTGTTGAGTCCCCAAGTAAAAGTAAAACAATCGAAAAATATCTAGGTAAAGATTATGAAGTTTTATCTAGTAAAGGACATATAAGAGATTTATCTACTAAAGGAAAATATGGACTAGGAATCGATATTGAAAATGACTTTAAGCCAGATTATATAACAATTAAAGGTAAATCAAAATTAATTAACGACTTAAAAAAAGAAGTAAAAAAAGCGGATTTTGTCTATCTTGCTACCGATCCTGATCGCGAAGGAGAAGCAATATCTTGGCATTTGTTTGACACGTTAAAATTAAAAGATGAAAATTATCAAAGAATAGTTTTTAATGAAATAACTAAAGATGCAGTTATTAATTCTTTTAAACACGCTAGAAAAATAGATCAAGATTTAGTTAATAGTCAAGAAACAAGAAGAATATTAGATCGAATAATTGGATTTAGATTAAGTAAGTTAATGCAAGCAAAAACAGATGGTACTAGTGCTGGTAGAGTACAAAGTGTAGCTTTAAAATTAATCGTCGATAAAGAACGAGAAATAAGTAAATTTATTCCAGAAGAATATTGGACAATTACTGGAATATTTAAAGATTTTGAAGCAGATTTATTTAATTATAATAATAAAGATATTAAAATTAAAACTGAGTCTGAAGCTAACGAAATATTAGATAAATTAGGTAATACTTTTAAAATAGTTAGTGTCGATAAAAAGACTAAAAATAAAAAATCTAATCCACCATTTATTACTAGTACTTTACAGAGATTGGCTTCTAATAAATTAGGATTTAATGCTAAAAAAACAATGTCTTTAGCACAAAAATTATATGAAGGTATTGAACTAAAAGACGAAACTGTCGGTTTAATTTCCTATATGAGAACCGATTCGGTTAGATTATCTGACGAATTTATTAAATCGACATATGGTTACATTAAAGATAAATTTGGTGAGGAATATATTGGTTATGTTAAATCTAATAAAAGTATGGATAATGTTCAAGATGCTCACGAAGCAATTAGACCAACTAGTATTAATCGAACTCC
>CALVYO010000026.1 GCA_944372275.1 uncultured Bacilli bacterium | reverse complement strand
AACAATTTATTAGATATTAAATATATTTCATTAGAAGAATTATATAAAAAATTTTTTAATTATGATATTAAAGCAATCTATTATTTAATGAATAAATATAAATTTAAATATGAAGTTGCTAAGGTATATTTAGATAATATGTTTTATGTTAAAGATGATTTTGATGATGATAAGTTAAAACTATTATTAAAATTAAAAGAAGAAGTAAAAGATTATATTATTACTAGTAAAATTGATGTTTACAAAAATAGAAATATAGTTGTTTATGGTTATGATTTAAGTAATTTTGATCTTAATTTATTAAAAAAAATAAGTAATAATATTGAGGTCATAAAAGAAGATGGAAAATATAAACATAGTAAAATTTATCAATTTAAAACATTAGAAAAAGAAGTTGAGTTTGTTTTTGATAAAATAATTGACTTATTAAAAAACAACATAAATATAAATAATATTAAATTAATTGTTAGTAGTGATTATCATAATACATTAAAAAGAATGAGTAATTTTTATAATATTCCACTTAATATACCAAGTGATACTAAATTAAGTGATACTTTAGTGGGTAATTATTTTATTAAAAATTATAATTCAAATATAATCGATGAAATTAAAGATAAGTTTAATGAAGTTGAATTAATAAATAAACTAATTGATATAGTTAATAAATATGTCGAATTAGATTTTGATAAGGCTAAAGATTTAATTATTTATGAAGTTAAAAATTGTAAGATAAAAGATATTGAATTAAAAAATAGTATTAAGTTAATAACCTTTGATAATTTAATAAATGATGATGATTATGTATTTATTTTAGGATTCAACTATGGGGTTATTCCAAATATTTATAAAGATGAAGATTTTTTATCAGATAAAATAAAAGAAAAATTAGGTTTACTAACATCTAGAGAAAAAAATATTTATGAAAAAGAAAAGATAATTAACAAAATTAATAGTATTAAAAATTTAACGATATCTTATAAATTAAAAAATAATAATGAAGAATATACAATATCTAATTTAAATGATATTTTAAATTTAGAAGTAGTTGATAATGATATTGATAGTTTTAAATCAGATATTTATAACAAAATAAAATTAACTTCATCTTTAGATAAATTAGTTAAATATAACATTAAAGAAAATAATTTATCTAAATTATTTAGTAATTATCAAGATATTAAATATATGAAATATGATAACAAATATACTAATATAAATAAAAATGATTTTAGTAAATTTATCAATAATAAAATAACTTTATCTTATTCAAGTTTAGATAATTATTTTAAGTGTGGCTTTAAATATTATTTGGGTAATATTTTAAGAATATCTCCTTATCAAGAAACTTATTATACCGTTTTAGGTAATTTGTTTCATTATGTTTTATCGAAAGCATTTTTAGATGATTTTGATTTAGATAAATGTTATAATGAATTTTTAAGTAAACAAACATACGAATTTAATAATATGGAGAAATTTTTTATTAAGAAAGCAAAAGAAGAATTAATATTTATTATCGATACAATTAAAAAACAATATAAAGATACTAATTTAACTAATGCTTTTTATGAAAGAAAAGTATTTGTCGATAAGAGTACAAATGTTAAAGTTACTTTTATGGGGGTTGTCGATAAGTTATTATATAAAGAAGAAAATGATAAAACTATTGTATGCATTGTTGATTATAAAACAGGTAATACCGATATCAATTTGGACTATGCTAAATATGGATTAAGTTTACAACTTCCTATTTATTTATATTTGAGTAAAAATATGGATTTAAAAAATGTTGAAGTAGCCGGTTTTTATTTACAAAAAATATTAAATAATGAAATAAAAAAAGATAATAAGCATACTTATTTAGAATTAAAAGAAGATAATTTAAAATTAATAGGTTATACTAATGATAATTTAGATATTTTAGAAAAATTAGATAAAAATTATGAAAATAGTAATTTTATAAAATCATTAAAAAAAACATCTAAAGGTTTTAGTAGTTATTCTAAAATGATTAATAACGAAGAAATTAATAATTTAATTAATTTAGTTGATGATAAAATAACTATAGCAAGAGATGAAATATTAGATACTAATTTTAAAATTAATCCTAAAAAAATAGATAATAAAAATGTTGGATGTGAATACTGTGAATTTAGAGATGTTTGTTTTAGAAAAGAAAATGATATTGTTATATTAGAAAGTGGTGAGAAAAATGCCTAAATGGACTAAAGAACAAAGTGAAGCCATCTATAAAGATAATACTAATATAATAGTAAGTGCGGGAGCCGGATCTGGTAAAACAGCGGTATTAAGTGAAAGAGTTATAACTAAATTAAAAAATGGTATTCATATCAACGAGTTATTACTTTTAACATTTACTAAAGCTGCGGCTAAAGAAATGAAAGAAAGAATAAGAAATAAAATAATTGAAAATAATTTATTAGAAGAATTAGATATGATCGATGCTTCTTATATTACAACATTTGATAGTTTCGCTTTATCAATAGTAAAAAAATACCATTACTTATTAAATGTATCAAAAAATGTTAATGTAATTGAAGAAGATATATTAAAAATAAAAAGAAAAGAAATGTTAGATGAAATATTTGAAAATAGATATTTAAATGATGATAAATTTATAAAATTAATTAACGATTTTTGTGTTAAAGATGATAAAGATATTAGAAATCAGATTTTAACTATCAGTTCAAAACTAGATATGTTACCTAATAAAAAGGAATATTTAGAAAATTATAATTATTTTAGTGATGATATTATTAATCAAAATATTAATGATTATATTTTATTATTAAGGAAAAGAATAGATAACATAGGTAATTTATTAAGTGAATTAAGTGATTATGTAGATTCTAGTTATATGGAAAAATTAGATTTAACTAATTTACTAAATAGTTTTGATTATGAATCTATCAAAGAAAATGCTTTAATTAAGTTACCAATGTTACCACGCAACAGTTTAGAAGAAGCAAAAAAAACAAAAGAAAAATTAAAAAAAGTATTAGATGAAATAAACGAATTATGCATTTATGAAAATACTGAACAAATTAAAAATACAATTTTAAAAACGAAAGATTATGTCGATGTTATAATTTCGATAATTTTAGAATTAGAGGAAAAAGTACACAAATTTAAATTTGAAAACGATGCTTATGAGTTTACCGATATTGCTTTACTTGCCATAAAAATAGTAAAGGAAAATAAAAATGTAAGAGAAGAAATAAAAAATTCTTTTAAAGAAATAATGATCGATGAATATCAAGATACTAATGATTTACAAGAAGAATTTATTAAATATATTGCAAATAATAATGTTTATATGGTAGGAGATATTAAGCAATCTATTTATAGATTTAGAAATGCCAATCCTAATATTTTTAAAAATAAATATGATTTATATAGTAAAAATATAAATGGTTTAAAAATTGATTTAAATAAAAACTTTAGATCAAGAAAAGAAGTATTAGATAATATCAATTTAATATTTAATATTATTATGAATGATTTTATAGGTGGAGCTGATTATCAAGTATCACATCAAATGGTATTTGGTAATGATGCTTATATTAACGAAGGAAAAACTAATCAAAATTATAATTTAGATTTAATCGATTATGAAGAAGATAAAACATATACAAAAGAAGAAATAGAGTGTTTTATTATAGCTAATGATATTAAAGAAAAGATAGAAAATAAATATCAAATATTTGATAAAGATAAAAAGATTTTGCGTAATATAACTTATAATGATTTTGTTATTTTAATCGATAGATCATCTAACTTTGATTTGTTTAAAAAGATATTTGAGTATAAAAAAATACCTTTAAACATTTTAAAAGATGAAAAAATGAATGATGATAATGATATTTTAGTATTAAATAATTTGATTAAATATATTTTAAAAATATATAACAAAGAATACGATAATTATTTGTTTATAAGTTTATTAAGAAGTTTTTTATATAATGAAAAAGATGAAGTAATTTTTAAATATTTTGTCGATAAAAATTTTAAAGAAAGTAATTTATATAATGATGCTTTAAAAATAACTAAATTAATTAATAATAATTCAATTAACAATATCATCGATGAAATATTAAATGAATTTAATTTTTATGAAAAATTAATTACAATTGGTAATATTAATTCTAGTATTATTAAGATTGATAAAATAAAAGATATGGCTAATAATTTAAGTAAATTAGGTTATGATATATTTGATTTTTCTAACCATTTAGATAAAATGTTAAAAGAAAAATTAGATATGAAATATAAAATTGCAGGTGATTTTGGTAACAATGTTAAAATAATGACAATTCATAATTCGAAAGGATTAGAATATCATATTTGTTATTTTGCAAACCTTTATAAAGAATTTAATATTAAAGATTTAAATGAAAGATTTTTATATAATACTAAATATGGCATCGTGACACCTTACTTCGATAACGGTATTATGGACACAATTGTTAAAAAATTAGTTAAAGAAGATTATTTTAAAGAAGAGATATCCGAGAAGATTAGATTATTTTATGTAGCCCTTACGAGAGCCAAAGAAAAAATGATTTTAGTATTACCTAAAAAAGAAATAAGTTATACTAAGGTAGATGATTATGTTAAAGAAAAATATCGTAGTTTTGCAGATATGATTAATTCGATTAAAGATAAATTAGAGTTATATACTAAAACAATTGATTTGAATAATTTAAACTTATCTAAAGATTATAATTTAATTAAAGTAGGTAACTATCAAAATAATATTGAATTAAGTAATGAAGGAATAGAAGTTGCAAATATTGCTATTGAAAATGAAGTGTTAGAAAATAGTAGTTTTTCTAAAAAGATGAATGACTTGATTACTAAGGAAATAAAAGATAATTTAGTCTTTGGGTTAGAAGTACACGAAATATTAGAAAATATAAATTTTAAAGAAAAATTTACTAGTGATAATAAATTATTAAATGACAAAGTAAATAAATTTTTAAATAGTGATTTATTAAAAAATATTGATAAAGCTAAAATATATAAAGAATATGAATTTATGTATGTTAAAGATGATATAAAATATCACGGTATAATCGATTTGATGTTAGTATATGATGAATACATTGATATAATTGATTATAAATTAAAAAATATTGACGACAAAAAATATATTGAACAATTAACAGGATATAAAAATTTTATTGAATATAAAACTAATAAAAAGGTTAATTTATATTTATATTCGATAATTGATTCAAATATATTAAAAATAACACATTAATTTGTGTTTTTTATTTGCTTTTTTTTAATAAAAATGATACACTTATAATAGGTGTGGTATATGAAAGATGAAGTTATATTTTTAGGAATAATTGAAGATGAAAAGTATGGTAAAATAGCTCATTTTTTCTCTAATAATAAAGGTAATTATTTTTGTAAAGTTATTGAAAAAAATGATATCATCATATATGATGAATTGCCTTTATCTGTACAAGAAGAAATATTAAATAATTTGGGTGAAGAATATGAAAATTAAAATAGATGAGCGAGTTTTAAATTATATAAAGCAAAAATTAATCAATCATTTTAAATTTAATCAAATATTAATAGATAGATTAAATAACGGTTGTCAAGCTTTATATGTTGAAAATTTAGAAGAAACAATTGGTACAAGAATGATAAGTAGAATTAATGAAATATCAATAGATAAACAATTTGCCATATTTGATAACAGTGGTAACGTCATAGGCTTCGATAAAAATGTAGCAAAGTTAGTTGAAAGTCAATTAGGCCATGAATTATTACACGCTGCCTCAAGAGAAAAACGCGGTAATATAGGTTATAATGGAATTCGTTCTCATAATGAACAAACAAAATCATATATTAATGATTATATAGGATTAAATGAAGGCATAACACAAATGTTTACAGAAGATGTATTTGATTATGTTGTTAGTCCGTTTTCTGATGGCTATAAAGACTTTAAAAAAATAGCTAAAATAATGAGATTATGTCTAGGAAATAAACCATTTTTGAATAGCTATTTTTTACATAATGATATGTTAAAGGAAGAATGTGATAAACTAAGTGGTAATAGTTTTTATGAAGATATAAACAAAGCGTTAACTGATTTGTATTATTTGAGAAAAATAAGTCAAAAAAAAGAGCAAATGTTTAAACAATTGATTATTAAAATTTACAATAAAAGAATGAAAGCTTGTTTTGCTAATGTTATTATTAATTTAGTTTTGCCAAAATTAAATTTGATGCAAGAAACTGAAAAAAAGAACTTTATTAAAGAGATTTTAAAAGTAGTATCCGATGATAAAGAAAGACAAAAAGAAGTTGAGTATTTATTAGAAAGAACAATTAAAATGGACAGTAATCAATTGAACGAAGAAAAGAAAAAAATAAAATTATTTGAAACAAGTCAAATACAAAAATTTGAATTAGTTAATTTAATGACTAAAGAAAAACCAACCTTCCAATTAATGAGTTCAGGAGAAATATTTTATATTAAAGATAATTCTTCTATTCCAATAAAAGATGATATGTTATTATGTGAATATGTATATGCAAATTTATATGAATCATATTTTGGTACTAGTTTTAATTTAGATAATTATATTGAACAAATAAAGAGGACAAAAAAAGTAGTTTTTCCAAGTAATTATAATGAAAAAATTAGACGAATTTTCTTTTCTAAAATCAAACAACAAGCTTTGGAAAAACATAGGATAATTTTATTAAATAGTTATTTAGAATGTAGTAATAATGAATTAAATATTGAGTATGTAAATAAGAATATGTCTTTTTCAGATTTAAAAACTTTATTGAATAGATATGAATTAAAAACGGATGGTCGATCAGACAATTATAATGTTATAGATAAAATTACTCAAAAACAAATATATGATACAAATATTATTGATGGTGTAAGATTCGCTTATTTATGGTTAAATATAGCTGAAAGAAGATATGTGAATGAAACAATTCCTGGTATGACTGATGCTTTTAGTGAATTCAACGAAAAAAATTATAACCAAATATTAAGTTATATGATTAAAATGTTACAAACGAATGGTAATCTTGATTATCAAACTTTATATAAATATGCATCAAAAAATAATGATAAAATGGAAAAAATATTAAGTATTTTATTTAAAAATCCAACTGTATATGAATGGGTTTATAAGTTTGTTAGTTCAAAAGTTCAAGATAAAAAATTACAACCAGAGAAAGAAAAATCGATGCTTGAATACGATAGTCAATATAATGATAGTACACTTGAAATTGTATCTGAAGGAATATTAAAAAAATAACACATTAATTTGTGTTTTTTTATTTGCTTTTTTTATCAAAAAATGGTATCATTATATTAACAATAAAAGAAAGTAGGGGAAGTATATGTATGCTATAAAAGTTAATAGCGAAATAAAGAAACTTAAAAAAGTTTTATTACATCGTCCTGGTAAAGAATTATTAAACTTAACACCTGATACTTTAAGTGAATTATTGTTTGATGATATTCCTTATTTACCAGTGGCTCAGAAAGAACACGATCAGTTTGCTTCTATTTTAAAAGAAAATGGCGTAGAAGTAGTATATTTAGAAGATTTGATGACCGAAGTTTTATTATTTAATCCTAGTGTTAAAGAGAAATTTTTAAAACAATTTATTTATGAAGCCGGTATTCGAACTCCTAAATACAAAAATTTAGTATATGAATATTTGGATAATATTAAAGATCCTAAAGAATTAGTTTTGAAAACGATGGAAGGTATTCAAATAGGTGAATTAGACCGAGAAAAAAGAGAAATTGAAAAATCATTAGTTGATTTAGTTAGTGAAGAATCTAAATTTTTAGCTAAACCAATGCCTAATTTATATTTTACAAGAGATCCTTTTGCTAGTATTGGAAATGGTGTATCTTTAAATAAAATGTATTCAGTAACTAGAAATAGAGAAACTATTTATGCTGAATATATATTTGAATATCATCCTGAATTTAAAGGTCAATTATCGCTATATTATGATCGATATTTATCTCATCACATCGAAGGTGGTGATGTATTAAACTTAAATGATCATGTTTTAGCAGTCGGTTATTCACAGAGAACTTGTCCAGAAGCAATTGATCAATTAGCAAAAAATTTATTTAAAGATAAAGATTGTAAAATTGATACTGTTTTGGCTTTTAATATTCCAAATAGTCGGGCATTTATGCATTTAGATACTGTATTTACGCAAATCGATTATGATAAATTTACATATCATCCAGGTATTATGGAAACATTACAAGTATTTGAAATAACTGAAGGTGATGATCCTGATAGTGATGAAGATTTAAATGTTAAAGAAATTAATGATTCATTAGAAAATATTTTGTCACATTATTTAAATAGGCATATAACTTTAATACCTTGTGCAGGAGGAGATAAAATTGCCTCAGAAAGAGAACAATGGAACGATGGATCTAATACTTTATGTATCGCACCAGGTGTAGTTATTGTATATGATAGAAACAATGAAACAAATGAAGTGTTAAGAAAACACGGTATCAAAGTATTAGAAATGAATAGTGCCGAATTATCACGTGGTCGTGGTGGTCCAAGATGTATGAGTATGCCATTAGAAAGGGAGATGTAATATGAATTTTTATGGAAGAGATTTCTTAAAGTTAATTGATTATACACCAGAAGAAATTGAACATTTAATTAAATTAGCAATTCTTTTTAAAAAGAAAAAACAAGAAGGTAAAAATCACGCTTATTTAAGAGGTAAAAATGTTGTTTTATTATTTGAAAAAGATTCAACTAGAACAAGATGTGCCTTTGAAGTAGGGGCTATGGATTTAGGTATGGGAGTAACATATTTAGGTCCAACAGGTTCACAAATGGGTAAAAAAGAAAGTATTGAAGATACGGCAAGAGTATTATCTAGAATGTATGATGGAATTGAATATCGTGGTTTTGATCAAGAAATTGTTGAAGAACTTGCTAAATATTCTAAAGTTCCAGTATGGAACGGTTTAACTAATGAATTTCATCCAACACAAATGTTAGCAGATGTTATGACAGTAAAAGAACATTTTGGTGAAATTCGTGGTAAAAAATTAGTATTTTTCGGTGATGGTCGTAATAATGTGGCCAATTCATTAATGGTTGTTTGTTCAAAGTTAGGAATCAATTTTGTTTGTTGTTCACCAAATAAATTATTCCCAAGTGATGATTTAATAAAAGAGTGCAGGGAATTTGCTAAAAAATATAATTCAACAGTTGAATTTATTGAAAATCCTAAAGAAGCAGTTAAAAATGCTGATGTATTATATACTGATGTTTGGGTTTCTATGGGTGAAGATGCTAGTCTTTGGGAAGAGAGAATTAATTTATTAAAACCTTATCAAGTAAATAAAGAATTAATGAATCAAGCTAATTCTGATGCAATATTCTTACACTGTTTACCATCATTCCACGATTTAAAAACAACAATAGGAAAAGAAATATATGACAAATTTGGCTTAAAAGAAATGGAAGTAACTAACGAAGTATTTGAATCAAAACAATCAAAAGTTTTTGATGAAGCAGAAAATAGATTACATACCATTAAAGCCGTTATGTTTGCAACTTTATATAAATGAGAAGAAAAGTAGTTATTGCTTTAGGTGGTAATGCATTAGGCAATACTCCTTTAGAACAATTAGAATTAATTAAAAAAACAGCAAAAAATATTGTTGATGTTATTGAAGATGGATATGATGTAGTTATAACTCATGGTAATGGTCCACAAGTTGGAATGATTAATTTAGCAATGGAAGTATCCCACGAAGAAGCAAATACACCTGATATGCCATTTGCTGAGTGTGGAGCAATGAGTCAAGGATATATTGGTTATCACTTACAACAATCAATTCAAAAAGAATTGTTAAAAAGAAATATGCGTAAAAATTGTATAACCGTTATAACTCAAGTATTAGTTGATGATAAAGATGAAGCATTTAAAAATCCTACTAAGCCTATCGGTAATTTCTACACAAAAGAAGAAGCAGATTTGATTACTAAAGAAAAAGGATATGTTTTTAAAGAAGATGCTGGACGAGGCTATAGAAGAGTGGTGGCTAGTCCTAATCCCGTTAAAATCATTGAAAATAAAGTAATAAAGGATTTAGTGAATAAAAGAAATATTGTTATTGCTGCAGGTGGTGGTGGCATACCAATTATCAAAAAAAGAAATGGTTATCAAGGTGTTGATGCCGTTATTGATAAAGACAAAACAAGTGCTAAACTTGCAATCGATTTAGATGCTGACATATTTTTAATATTAACGGCAGTGGAAAAAGTATGTATTAATTTTGGTAAAGAAAACGAACAAAAACTAAATTTATTAACCGTTAAACAAGCAAAAGAATATATGAAAAATGATGAGTTTAAAAAAGGAAGTATGCTTCCTAAAATTGAAGCGTGTCTCGATTATGTGACTCATAAAAAAGATGGTCAAGCAATTATTACATCATTAAGTAAATTAAAAGATGCCTTATTAGGAAGAACAGGCACAATTATTATTAGAAAGGAAAAGTAGTATGGCAAAGAAAAAAAGAAAAGAGTTTTTAACAGCTTTTTCAATTATTTTTATTTTAATATTTGCTTTAGGAATAGTTACCCATTTTCTACCTAAAGCAGAGTTTGCAACAATTGATGGTGTCGAAGAAATTGTAAATGGGAGTGGCGTTGTCGGAGCAACCTTACCAGATGTGTTATTATCGCCAATATTAGGTTTTGAAAATGCAATTGATGTTTGTATATTTGTTTTAATATTAGGAGGTTTCTTAGCAATCGTTGCTCGTAGTGAAGCCTTAGAAACAGGAATTAAAGTTTTAGTAAAAAAATTAAAGGGAAGAGAATTAATTTTAATACCAATTTTGATGTTTATATTTTCAATTGGTGGTACAACTTATGGTATGCTTGAAGAAACAGTTGGTTTTTATGCTTTACTATCGGCTACGATGGTTATGGCAGGCATGGATACATTAGTAGCTTCTAGTATTGTTTTATTAGGAGCAGGTTCTGGTGTTTTAGGTTCTACTGTAAATCCATTTGCGGTAGGTGTAGCAGTATCAGCTTTACCAGAAGGGGTTGTTGTTAATCAAGGATTGATAATTGGTATTGGCGTATGTTTATGGCTTACGACATTATTAATTTCAATTATATTTGTTATGGCTTATGCTAGAAGGGTAATTAAGAAAAAAGGTTCTACTTTCTTATCATTAAGAGAAAGAAGAAATATGGAAGAAGAGTATGGTGAACACGCTAATACAGAATTAGATAATGTAAGATTATCGAAAAAACAAAAAATTACATTATGGTTATTTGTTTTAACATTTTTAGTTATGATAATTGGATTTATTCCTTGGGAAGAATTTAATATTACAATATTTACTAAATTTACTGGCTGGTTAACTGGTATGCCATTAGGACAATGGTACTTCTATGAAGCAGCATTATGGTTTTTAATTATGTCAGTAATAATCGGTTTTGTAAATCGTACTGGCGAGAAAAAGTTTGTCGATACATTTATCGATGGCGCTGAAGATATGGTTGGCGTTATATTAATAATTGCTATTGCTCGTGGTGCTTCTGTATTAATGCAAAGTACATATTTAGATAATTATATTATTTATAATGCAGCTGAAATGTTAAAGACAGTTCCAATTATTATATTTGCTCCATTTAACTATGTTGTTCATGTGTTATTATCAATATTAGTTCCATCAAGTTCAGGTCTTGCTACTTTATCAGCACCTATTATTGGTCCTATTGCCGATCAATTAGGTTATAGTGTTGAAGGTACAGTTATGACGATAGTTGCTGCTAACGGATTAGTTAATTTAATTACTCCAACTTGTGGCGCTATTATGGGAGGACTTGCTTTAGCAAAAGTTGAATATGCAACTTGGGTTAAGTTTGCTTTAAAAATAGTATTTACAATTGCTATTGTTAATATTGTCATTTTAACAACAGTAATGATGTTTGTATAGAGATGAATTTCATCTCTTTTATTTTGGAATGGCAAATAATACTATTTCAGTAGGAAATATATAATTGCTATAATATCTTAAATAAAAATTATAATTATTATTATATTCATATATTAACTTAGGTAATTTCCACAAATCCTCATTATTATGATATACCGATATTAACAAAGTTGGATTATCATTAATAATATGATTTTTACATCCAATCAAAGCATTATGTTCACTACCTTCAATATCCATTTTAATTATATCTATTTTTTCTAATATATCATTATCTAAACTAACTGTCTCAACTTCTATAGTACCACTATTATCTACTTGATTAGCTGATGAATTAATATTACTTTCTTTTAAATACATAATAGTATTATCAGAAGAAACAGCCTTATTTTTATAAATAATATTATTATATTTACTTAAATTATTTTTTAATTTGGCCATAGTTTCTAGCGTTACTTCATAACAATAAATTTTTTTATAATTATTATAGGTATTTATAAAATCTTGTGTTGTATCACCAATATAAGCACCAACATCGACAAATACTTGTTTATTAGAATAAGGTATGATATCCAAATCAAAATAATGTTTATAGTTAAGACTCATACTTTCTTTTAAAGTGATGAAATCATATTGATACCAGTTGTTTAATATACCGAATAATAATTTTTTAGAACTATAATCAGATAAATTATTATATAACCAAATATAATCATCTATATGCTCATATAATGATTTAGCTTTTTCATATATTTCATTATAATCATTTTTTTCAGTATCTAATGTACCCCAATATTTGAAATCATTTAAAAATTTTTCAATAGATTTTTGAGTATCTTTATTTACTTTGTTGAAATTATTTTTAATATTAATAAATATTTCTTCTAATTTCATATTTTTAATTTTTAAAATTAATTCATTAAAATTTTTGTCAATTATATTCAATTTGATCACCTAATTAAATATATGTAAAAAAAAATAATTAATCATATTTTAATAATAGATTAATTAAAAATAAATAATAGATTAATTAAAAATAAATAATAGATTAATTAAAAATAAATAATAGATTAATTAAAAATAAATTGTTATAAAATGAAAAATATGATATAATCTTTAATCGAGGTGACTGAATTTGAAACATGAATTAAAAATGAAAAATTTGTATTTATCTTTTGAAAATATTAAAACTAAAATAATTAATAATCCAATAACTTTCGAAATTTTTAAAAGTTATTATATGATTCTTAAAGAGGCAATATTTAGTGGTTTGTTTGATTCAAATTATTTAAAAGAAATGGCACAATTATTATTAAAATCTAATGTTATAATTAAATTAGATGAAGCAGATGCTTTAAAAAAATACAATGACAGTTTGAATAAACTCATTAGTTTTATTGATGAAAAAAATAGAAAAAATATAGTTTTTGAAGATTTCATCATTAAAAAACATTCTAAATAAAGTTACCTATTTTTGGTAACTTTTTATGAAATCTTCTAACCATTTATCAGTTTTTAAAATTGATTCTATCTCAACACATTCATTAATCGAATGTGCATTTTTAATATTAGGCGAAATAATTGCTACATCTAAATTATCAATTTTTTCTTTAAAGAATCCTAATTCAACGGTAATATGTACAGGAGTTATAATAGTATTTTTATATGGGGAAGTTTCTAATAATGTTTCAATTAATTTAGAATTCTTAGTTTCAAAACCAGGTTGATATCCTTGAATTATTAATTCATAACCATAATTATTTAAATAATCTTTTAATTTTGATAAGAAACTTTTTTCTTCAGTTTTTCTTGAACTTCTAAATCCAATTTTAATTTCATTATTCTTTAAATTTACAACTCCTAAATTAGAGGAAGTTGTCGGAATATTTTTATTTGCATTTATTATTCCATTAGGCATTTCACAAATAAAGTTAATAAATTTCAAACTTTCATTATTATTTAATCCATATTCGGTTTCATTAATTTTTTTGATTTTATATTTTGAATTATATAAATTATTGAAATTATTTAATAATTTTTTAATTTCACTTAATGGAAGATTTGAATGAAATTTACAATAAGATTCGCTCGGAATAACATTAAACTTTGTGCCACCACAGAAATCGATAATATTGAAATCATTTAAAGATTTTATCATTTGTGCTAATAAAATAATTGCATTACCATGATTTTTGTTAATATCAAATCCTGAATGACCGCCTAATAATCCATTTACTGTTAATATATAATAATTGTCATATTTAGTACTAAATTTATTTTCTTTATGAGCTATTAA
>CALVYO010000025.1 GCA_944372275.1 uncultured Bacilli bacterium | reverse complement strand
TGTCCCGTTAGCTCAGTAGGTAGAGCATTTGACTTTTAATCAAAGGGTCACAGATTCGAGTTCTGTACGGGACACCAGTTGAAATTAAAAAACCTTTATTTATAAAGGTTTTTTTAATGCCTAAATTATGTTATACTCCCAAAATACTCCTAAATAGCATATTTATCTATATCGTTAGCTAAATTTCTTTTAGTTTTTTCATAAAAAGTAGCATAATATTTTTCAGTTGTTTTTGAAGATGTATGTCTTAATCGATCCTTAACTTCATCAATTGAATGATTTGTACTTAATAAGAATGTTCCATGGGAACTTCTTAAATCCTTAAATTTTGTATGTGGAATATTTGCTTTTTCTTGAAAATAATTTAATTGTTTTCGTAAAGTTTCTGGACTAAACACTTTATTTGTTTCTGGATTAATAAAAATATAATCATCATTTTTGAAATTAATTAATTTTTGCATATATTTTATATAATCAAATAAAGATTGAAAAACATTTTTTCCAACATATAGAAGATCTAAAGAATTATATGTTTTTCCATTTTCTACAGAATAACCGTTTTTGCCATAATACAAAGTTTGTCTAATGTGAATTGCTATTTCATCATCGTTTATTTTAGTATTATTTAAAATATCATAGTCTATATCTTTAATCTTTAATCCTACTAATTCACCGAATCTAAATCCGCAGAAAAACAACATTTTTGTAATTGCAATAATTCTTAACTTTACTTCCTCTGGATATTTATTATCAATAATAATATATTCCCAAAGTTTTTTCATTTCTTCTAAAGTTCTGTATTCAATTTCTTTTTTAGACATTTTTAATTTTTCCACATTTTGATATGGATTATAAGTTATTATTTTTTTATATTTAATTAACCAGTTTAAATAAGCCGATAATTGTCTTTCTAACGTTCTATTTGTTTCATCGGTAAAATTCTTCGCCTTGATCCATTTTTGCCAATCAGCAATGTCCTGTTCACTTATTTTAACTATAATCATTTCATCAAAGAACGGACACATATTATGCATAAATCTATTTCTTTTTTTTCTAACTGTTTCTTCTTTAACTTTTTTAAAATCGATACACCAGTTAAAATATTCTTCTAATAGATCTTTGAATCTAACTTTATTAACTATTATATTTTTAGACTTATTTTTTTCATCTTGACTATTTAGAAATAATTTTGCCTCTTTTTCTGTGGAAAAACCGGTTTTTGTGGTCCTAATTCGTTTTCCAAACTGATTATAACCCAAACTCAAATCAACCGCGTACGTACCATTTTTTCGGTGTTTATAGATGTTGTTATATTTAGTTTTTTCATATATTTTTAAATTCATATAAAATTCACTCCTTTTATTGCAATATTTTGGTAATTTTGCTATAATTAGAGTACAGAAAAAACAATTGGTTAGATTTTATTTTCTGTACTTTACTGCCGCGCCAACGGTAGTTTTTTATGATTTAAAATAAAAATAGGATAGCTCAAAATATGAACTATCCTTACGGCTCGCTAAGGAGCTTTGATTAACAAATGGAGCATAAGAAATGCTCTTTGTTAAGGATAGTATACATTATTTTTTCACTTCTGTCAAATCTTTTTTTGTAAATCTATGTAAAATTTCATTATCTATTTTATCCATAATTTCATTTGAACATTTTTCTCGACCAATTATGTCAAATTCATTAATTGGTTGTAATATTCTTGTTTTAGATATTGTTGTGATTAAACTAACGCAAGCATAAGTATTTTTAATATTACTTCTATAATAATTGATTAATGTATTTAGTTTTTTTATTTTTGATTCAGAGTTTGGTTGCATCTTTTGATGTTCTTCCAAAATACCTATTTTTAACATTTCAGCTTTTAATTTGTCAATTAATGTCGCAATAACTAAAATGCCTAAATCTAAATTATATTTACTTTTTTTTGAAGTTAATGGAATAACTGTTAAAACGTTATTTTTTTTGTTATCAAATTTATTTAAAACAATGGCAAAGTGAACTTGTGACATTTCAGAACCTAAACCAACACCAAAATCAGCTTTAATTAATGTTCCTCTCTTATAAACTCGATAATCAGCAATTATGTTATTTTCAATATTTTCGGTTTCATACATTAATTTTTTTGACTTTTTTAGCATCCATTCATCTAAATAAGCAAATTTATATGGTAAATTTTTATCGATTATTTTGTGATAGTTAATATATGCTTTATCTAATTTTATTTTTTCAATTATCTTTTCTTGTGTTTCAACATCCATTATTACACCTCCAATCGTACATCTATTTTAAAACTCCCGTACTAGCAAGTTTTAAGCTGATTACATCATTGTAATTAAATATTCCAAACATTTCCACAGTTTTGACAAATTACTAAATTAATTTGAACAATTAAAAGGTTTATATCCTTTTGCGATAGCACTATTTGTATTGTAAGCCCAAAAAGAGTATTCTTTTCCTTCAGTAACTTCTTTCATACAGTCGTAAGTATAATAATAATTTCCGTATCCATCTAGTACAAATACGATATATTCATCCATAAAATTTGATTTGCTAGTTAGGTGAATATTTTCTTTCAACAAATCAAAATAAGCTTCATTGTCAGATTGTATTGTTTCTTCTAAAGATTCAATTTCTTTTTTTAATTCATCAGCATAATTTTGCTTTTTTATTATGAATACGCTTTCAATAATAATTATGATTGTTAAAATTGTTATTACAATAATAAACACTTTGTTTATGTTAAGAAATTCAAAATTTAATTTGCGTGTAAGATGTTTTTTATTCTTTTTTACTGTTTCAGAATCACTATCTAAGTTATTTTTTCCCCATATTCCAATATTAATGAAATAATATATTAGAGCAGGAGCAAAAGAATTAACTGCATTTGCATCAGGCATTAACATATATCTTAAAAGCACAAATCCAAATGCTATGACTACAGAATTTGCTATTAAAAAAATTTTTTTAAATTTAATAGTATAATTTTGACTTCTTTTAAAAAACATACAAAACGGTATAAACATATATGCAAATATAGTAATAATTAAATCTAGCAAAAAATATTCATAATTCATATTATTCATCCTTTCCAATTAAAAACTTAATGTATTTATTTGCTTCATCTTCATATTTATCTATATTAAATGCGAATAAATCTCTATTTGTTTGACATAGTTGATTTAATTCAATGTGTGCTAATTCGTGTAGAATTGTCTTTTTTCTTTTGTAGTAGGATAAATTTTTATTAATTAATATATTATATATATTTTCATATTGAAAAATAAAACCATAAATATAATTTGGCAAATCAATTAAAGTTATGTTTGCGTTATAATAATTTAGCAATTCTTGTAAAGTAATTTCATTTTTTAATAAATTATATAAATTCATACTTAATACTCCTTTTAGTGATTAAGTACCTATACTAGCATACTTATTCTTTACCTAATTCTTTATCAATTTCTTTTTTTCTTTTTTCTATAATAAATTTAATGTATTCTTTATCATCATCAGTTAATATATCTTTATGTTTATCAAATAATATTTCTAATTCATCAAACGACTTTTTATCTGTAGAATGATAGTTAGTATTGATTAAATCTTTTAAATCAACATTAAGTACATCTGATAATTTGAGTAAATCTTCCATTATTGGTGATCTGGTACCATTTTCCCATTTTCCAATAGTGGAGTAATCTTTACTCATAAGTTTTCCTAATTGCTCTTGAGTTAAACCTTTTTCTTGTCTTATACGTTTAAGATTAAAGGCGAAATTATTATTCATTTTAATCCCTCCTCATTACAATTATACATTAAATAAGACAAAAAGTAAATAAAAATGTGACAAATTGTCTAAAAACTATTGACACAAATTAAACTCTAATTAGAGTTTTTTTTTATTATTTTTGATATAATATATATGGTGACTGATATGGATAGAATGAATGAACTTATAGAATTAATTAAACAAGCAAATTATGAATATTATGTAAACGATAATCCTAGCATAACAGATCAAGAATATGATCGATATATGCAGGAATTAATTAAAATTGAAAAATTACATCCAGAATGGGTTAAAGCCGATTCTCCTACAAAAAGAGTAGGTGGTGAAGTAATAAGTGAATTTAAAAAAATTGTTCACGAGAAACCAATGTTATCTTTAAGTAATGTATTTAATGAAGATGAAGTAAGAGAATTTGATGAAAAAATAAAAAAAGAAGTTAATCCAAATTATGTATGTGAATTAAAAATTGATGGATTATCTGTTTCATTATTATATGAAAGAGGTAAATTAATAAGAGGCGCAACACGTGGTGATGGTGTTAGTGGCGAAGATATTACTCATAATGTTAAAACGATAAAAACAGTACCTTTAGTTATAAATCAACCAATCGATATCGAAGTTCGTGGCGAAATTTATATGAGTAAGAAAAGTTTTAATCAATTGAATGAAAAAAGAAAATTAATGGATCAAGAATTATTGGCTAATCCAAGAAACGCTGCTGCAGGTAGTGTTAGACAACTAGATAGCAAAGTTGCGGCTTCAAGAAACTTAGATTGTTTTATTTATCATTTGCCTAATCCAGAAGATTACAATATAAAGACACATTATGAAGCTTTGGAATTTATGAAATCATTAGGATTTAATGTCAATCCTAATATAGAATTGGTAAAAAATGTTGATGAAGTTTTAAAATATATAGATAAATGGACAAAAAAAAGAGATGAATTACCATATGAAATAGATGGAATAGTAATAAAAACTAATGATATTAAACAACAACAAACATTAGGATTTACCAGTAAATATCCAAAATGGGCTACAGCTTATAAATTTCCTGCCTTAGAAGTTTTGACAAAATTAAAAGATATTAAATTTACAGTTGGAAGAACTGGGCAAGTAACACCTAATGCTGTTTTAGAACCAGTTAGGTTGATGGGATCGGTTATTTCCCGCGCTACTCTCCATAATGAAGATTATGTTTTAGCAAAACATATAAAAATTGGTGATATTGTATCTATTAGAAAAGCAGGGGATGTAATTCCAGAAGTTGTTGCAGTAAAAAAAGAAAGAAGAAAAGGCAATGAAATTGCTTTTAAAATGATTGAATCTTGTCCTATTTGTCATTCTAAATTAGTAAAAAAAGATTCATCATATTATTGTGTAAATGATAAATGTGACAAGAAAAAAATAGAAAATTTAATTCATTTTGTAAGCAGAGATGCAATGAATATTGATGGCTTTGGCGATAGGATAATCGAAGATTTTTATAATATGGGATATTTAAATGATGTAGATGATTTTTATGAATTAAAAAAATATAAAGAAGAATTAATGGAATTAGAAGGTTTTGGAGAAAAAAGTATAAATAATTTATTAGATAGCATTGAGAAAAGTAAAAATAATTCTCTCGAACGCTTATTATTTGGCTTAGGAATAAGATATGTTGGTAGTAAAACTGCCAAAATATTATCGCGTAAATATAGAAATATTGACAATTTAATTAATGCTAAGTATGAAGAATTATTAGAAATTAAAGACATAGGAGAAAGAATAGCTAGGAGTGTCGTAGATTATTTTGCTAATGATACTGAAATAATTAATAAATTAAAAAGACATAATGTTAACATGTTATATTTGGGTAAAACAAATGTAAACGAAAATTTTGAAGGAAAAACATTTGTTTTAACAGGAACTTTATCTACCATTACACGAAATGATGCAAGAGAAAAAATAGAAGAAATGGGCGGAAATGTAAGTGGAAGCGTTAGTAAAAAAACGGATTTTGTAATAGTAGGTGAAAATCCTGGTAGCAAATATGATGATGCTATAAAATTAAATATTTCTATATTAAATGAACAAGAATTTTTATCAAAAATAAATAATTAAATAAAATTGTATTTTCTTTTACTATTTTTTTTGATATAATGTATTAAAGTAAATAGGAGGTTATAATATGAACGAAGATAAATTAAATGAGCAAATTATGCCAGAGCCAACTCCAGCACCAATGCCAGGACCAACTCCAGCACCAATGCCAGGACCAACTCCAGCACCAATGCCAGAATCAACTCCAGCACCAATGCCAGAGCCAACTCCAGCACCAATGCCAGAGCCAACTCCAGCACCAATGCCAGGACCAACTCCAGCACCAATGCCAGGACCAACTCCAGCACCAATGCCAGAGCCAACTCCAGCACCAATGCCAGGACCAACTCCAGCACCAATGCCAGAGCCAACTCCAGCACCAATGCCAGAGACAACTCCAGCACCAATGCCAGGGCCAACGCAACAATTAGATACTAATCCAATGGAAGCAGTTTCTAATTTAAATAAGGAAGATGCAATGGAGGAAGCATTATCACATACTAATCAATATAGTCCATTTGAGGCTCCAAAACAAGAAGTAAATCAAGAAGTAAAAAAAACAAACAATAAAGGAGCATATATTTTGGTAGGTATAATTTTAGTTATTATGGTATTGTTTATTATTTTCTTACCACAAATATCAAAACTAATTGGTTGGTAAAATGACTAATAGTCATTTTTTTCAATTAAAATGTATGATATAATATAGTGAGGAGGTAAAAATGACATTTAATAGTATTGTAGAATTAATAAAAAAACTAATAGATGTATTAATCGTTTGGTTAGCACTTTATTATATACTAAAAAGTTTAAGAAAAAATGTAAAAATGGTATTGCTTTTTAAAGGAATATTAATAATATTGATTTTAAAGGTATTAAGTGATGTTTTAGGATTAGTAACTATAGGATTTTTATTAGATTATGTTATAGAATGGGGACCTTTAGCTTTAATTGTAATATTCCAACCAGAAATTAGAAGTGTTTTAGAACAACTAGGAAGAAGTCAATTATTAGGTAGACATAAAGTTTTAACAGTTGATGAAAGAGAAAAAATGGTTTATGAAATTACAAATGCTTTGGATTATTTAAGAAAACAATCAATAGGAGCGTTAATTGTAATAGAACGAGATAATAGTTTGAATGATTATATTCAAAAATCAAAAAAAATATATGCTGAAATATCTTCTGATTTACTAATTTCAATATTTTTTCCAAACAATCCATTACATGATGGTGGATTGATAATTCAAGGAGATAAAATAACGAGTGCTGGTGCAGTTTTTCCTACAAGCGATAGTTTAAAAATAAGTAAACGTTTGGGTACTAGACATAGAGCGGCATTAGGAGTTTCAGAAGCCACTGATTGTATCTCAATAATTGTATCAGAGGAAACCGGAAGACTATCATTAGCTATCGATGGTGAATTGTATTATAATTTAACGTTAGACGAAGTAAAATTAAGATTATTAGAAGAATTAAGACCAAAAAAAGAAGTTTTGGTTGATGAGGAGGAAATGAAAGATGAAGCAAGTAATGAAAATGCTTAAAAATATCGGATTTTTTTTCTCAAAGATTATCGATAAATTAATAGTAATACCTATTAGTAAATTAATTTTATTAATAAATAAAAAGTATGATAAACCAAGTAAAAGATTTGAAAATTGGCTTTCTAAGTCAAATACTTTATTATTTATTTCATTAATTATAGCAATTTTTACATTTATCGTTATCGACCAAAAAATATTAACTTTTTCAGAAAGTTCAGCTGAAGTTTTGGATATTGAACAAGTAAAAGTTTTATATGATGAGGATAATTATGTGGTTGAAGGTGTTCCAGAAAGTGTTGATATAACTTTAATAGGTAATAAAGCAGATTTATATATAGCTAAACAATCACCAACTAATGAAGTTGTAATTGATTTATGGGGATTAAAACCTGGAACGCATAAAGTTGATATTAAATACGATCAATTAAGTAGTGGAATAAAATATAGTATTAATCCTTCAGTAGCAACCGTAGTTATATATGAAAAAGTATCAGCAACTAAAACATTATCAATAGATCTATTGAATCAAGATTCTTTAGATCAAAGATATATAATTGAGGAAATGACTTCTAACACTGACTCTGTTGTTATTAAAGGTGCTTCTTATAAAATTGACAAAGTTGCAACAGTAAAAGCTTTAGTTGATGTAAAAACTTTACCTAAGTTTGAATTAGGTGAAAAAATCACAGTTAATGCTACTTTAAGAGCTTATGATGAGGCAGGTAATGTTGTTGATGTTGAAATAAGTCCTGCTAACGTAACTGTTGATTTAGTAATTAACTCGCCAAGTAAAGAAGTACCAATTCAAGTTGTACCAACAGGTAATGTAATATATAATATGGGTATTAGTAATTTTATAATTAATAATAATGAAAGTACAAATGTAACAATTTATGGACCTAGTGATGTAATATCAACGATAGAGTATATACCTGCATATATTAATATTGAAGGTCTATCAGAAGACACACAATTTAAAGTAGACTTAGAAAAACCAGTTGGCGTTAAATATATGAGTATAAATAATGTAACAATTGATGTAAAACTAAGTAGTGATATAGGTTATTCTGAAATAGATGACGTGGTAATAAATGCGGATAATTTAGCTAAAAATTATGTTGCAGTAGTAGCCTTTGATTCAGTTCCTATAAAATTGAAAGGTGTAAATGATATAATTAAAGATATATCTAAAGAAGATATTTATGTTTATATCGATTTAAAAGGTTTAGGAGTAGGAAAACATGTTGTTGATATTATGGTTAGAGGTAATGATCCAAGAGTAGAATATTTATCATCTATTTTGAAGATGGAAGTAGAAATTCGCGAAAATTAAAACTGTATAATTTTATACAGTTTTTTCGATTATATTTTTAATTTTTTCTGTGTTTTTAAAATTTAACTTAGCAACTTCTTTTAATTTATCAATTCCATATTTTTTAACAATTTTAACACCTAATTCATCGACTTTATCACTTGCACCTTTAATTAAAAATGTATCGATAGATTCACCTAATTTATCAAATTGTTTTAAAAATACATAGCGACTTATTAATGAAGCACACGCTACTGATAAACATTTATCTTCAGCTTTAGTCATAAAGGTGATATTTCTTACATAATTAGTTCCTTTTAAATAATTATAATAAACAAATGGTTGTGCAAATTGATCGACAACAACATATTCTGCATTATATTTTTCTAACAATTTTTTAAGAACCTTATTATGTAATATTGCTTTAACTTTATTCATATTCATATCAGTAGTGTAATTTTCATTATATTCTTTGTTAGATAGGATGATACATTCGTAAGGAATTTTTTTAATTATTTGTGGTACAATTTCCAATATTTTCTCATCGGTTAATTTTTTAGAATCTTTTACACCTAATTCTTCTAAAAAAGGAATATTTTCTTTTTCTACGTATGTTGCAGTAACGACAATAGGACCAAAATAGTCACCTGTTCCAACCTCATCAGATCCGATAGTAGTAGCATAATAAATTTTAGGATCTATTTTTTCAACCACTTTATCTTTTTTCTTTTTGTCATTACTGTTAGTCATTTCCACAGCTTTATTTGGATTTAAATGACGTTCCATCTCTTTCCACATATTTGCGTCTATATCAGCACTTATTCCTTGAAATACAGCCTTACCCGAATTATAAAGTGTAACTACAGTATCGGCTTCATCTGCTTGAAAAATAGCATAGTCAGGCGTTTTAGGCCTTTTTTTATCTTCAAAATATTCAATCATTTTTTGTTTAGTATTTTCACTAACTTTTAAAGTTATAGTCATTAACAATCACCTAAAAATATTTTAGCATATTTAAAAAAATAAAAAAAGTGTTTGTTAACACTTTTAATATATATCTAAATTAGAATCTGGATTTTCAACACCAACTAATAAATTTAAAATTTCTTCTAAAAATGTACCTTCAGCATTTTTATATAAATTTTCCATTATTTCTTGAATATCATTTTCAGTTAACTCTTCAAGTTCAATATAACTATTAGGTTTTTTTATTTCGATATCTTTGTTTGTATATATAGTTGAATCGATATTAACTGTTAAATCCATTTCAATGTCACCATTACTATTTAAAGTTATAGTAGTTTTAACATTTTTTTCATCATCACTTATATTTTCAGTTTGAAATTTGATATTAGCATTTAATTCTTCATTAAAATTCAAATTTAATTCTTTAGTTTCTCCATTATTGAAAGTTGCTTTGTATGTCATATCATCATTTTGCATTGTAATATTAGTAATACTATTTTCATTTTTGATTATTAATTTATCACTACCTTTGTCATTAATAACAAAATCAATAACATCTTTGTAATCAGTATATGTCATCTTGGTTTCATCATCTACAATATTAAGACCAATAAAATCATTTCCTTTTGTATATATTTTAAATGTAATATTTAATTCATCATTAGATTGTTTTTCTTCTTTAAAAGTACCATCACTTTGAAGAGTAAAAATATAACCGTTACTTTCTACAACTAATTCACTTATTTTATCTGTATAACTTAATTTGTTAATTTTAGCATTTCCTAAATTAACCATTTTAGAAATTTCATCTTCTGTAAAAGATACTTTATTTTCACAATATACATCATCACTAGTAAATGTTCCTATTTCTTTTTTTAAACTACTTAAAGAACAATAACTACTTATACTACTATAAATCATACTAGCTTCTGATTTGCCTGCTGAAAGATAGGCATCATCGCTTACTAATACAAAATCTTTTTCTTTCTCTTCATTTAATTTTGTTTTAATTTCATCAACAGTCATTTCATTATATTTAGCTAATATTTCAATAAATTTTTCATCATTTAATATTTTTTCAATAACACTTCTTTTCATCGTATTTGCAATTTCTTGATTAACATTATATATATTTGAAGTAACATCAATACTTTCGCCATTAATAGTTATTTTTTCTTTTTCTTTACTAAAGTTATCTTCAACTAATGAATTTGAAATATAATCTAACATATTATTAATTAAGTATTTAAAATCTTCTGCATTTTCTTTTAATTCTGCATTATTTTCATTTTGTAATAATTCATCAAAATTAACGTCATCAATTTTTACAACCTTACTAAATAAACTTTCTGATTCTAAAAATAAAGCATTATTTGATAGATAAATAAGTAAATCAGCAATTTGTTTATTATTATCGCCTAATATAGTTGCTATATTAAAATATTTATTTTGATAGTCCATTTCATATAAGAAATTTAATTTTAATTCTTTTAAAACTTTTAAATCTTCAGTATTGGTATCGAATGTAATATTGCTGTTAAGAATAATTTTGTTATTATCAACTGTTTCAACATCAGTATCTAAATCACTTGTAAGATTATTGATTTGTTTTTTTACTTCGGCAATTGATTCCATAAAAATTGTTTTTGGATCTTTGGATTTGTTTAAAACAAAGAATAATCCAACACCACTAGCAATTAATAAAATAATTAAAACTATAATTAAAATTATTAATTTATTACTTTTAATGTTTTTTAAATCACTTTCATCATCATCTACCATTTGTATGTTTTCTGGTGTTTGTGCAGGTTGTGCGGGTTGAACTGGTTGTGCAGGTTGTGCGGGTTGAACTGGTTGTGCAGGTTGAACCGGTTGTGCAGGTTGAACCGGTTGTGCAGGTTGAACTGGTTGTGCAGGTTGAACTGGTTGTGCAGGTTGTACAGGTTGTGCAGGTTGAACTGGTTGTGCAGGTTGAACTGGTTGTGCAGGTTGAACTGGTTGTGCAGGTTGCGAATTTAAACTATTATTTTCATTATTAAAATTTTCATTCATATTATATCTACTCCTATTCTTTATTAAGGATAACATATATTAATTCAAAAGTAAATATAAAAAAACAAAAATTGTTTTAAATTTGTGATAAATTTCTAAAAAATATCAAAATTATTTCTTGATTAGTTTCTTTTTTTAAATTACAAAATAAAAATAATTTAATATTATAAAGATATTAAATTATTAATTATTATATTTTAAATAAATCTTATTTTTTGCGACGTTTTTCTAATTTTTGTTGTAATTCTGGTGACCATCCTTTTGAATGTTCACCTATTGGTTGTGTTGGAGTTTTTTCAATTATACAAAAATATGATGATTTTGGTTGATATTTATAAGATTTAACTAATTTTTTTTGATTTTGATTATATGGTTCATTCATTTAAGTTTCCTCCTTTATAGTATTATATATTATTTTTAATCAATAATCAATACACTTATATTTTTTGGTGTTTATTATATTTTTTTGTTGAAAAATAAAGTTTTTTAAGATATAATTAAATAGGTGATAAAATGGCATACAATGAAAATTCAATAAAAATACTAGAGGGGCTAGAAGCAGTAAGAAAAAGACCTGGTATGTATATTGGTTCAACAGACAAAAGAGGATTGCATCATTTAGTATGGGAAATAGTCGATAATAGTATCGACGAAATATTAAATGGTTATGGTAAAAAAATAAAAATAATTATTCATAAAGATGGTTCAGTTAGCGTAGAAGATGAAGGACGAGGTGTTCCAGTAGGAATGCACGAATCCGGTATGTCTACACCAGAAGTTATATATACAGTATTACACGCTGGCGGTAAATTTGAAACTTCAGGATATAAAGTATCAGGTGGCTTACACGGCGTAGGTGGTTCAGTAGTAAACGCGTTAAGTAAATGGATGGAAGTAACAATTAAACGAGATGGTTATGTTTATTTTATTAGATTTGAGAATGGTGGTAAAGTAAAGATACCTTTACAAAAATTAGAAAAAACTAGTAAAACAGGAACAAAAGTTAGATTTATGCCTGATGACACTATTTTCAGTACGACTAATTTTTTTTTTTTTTTTATATGCGAAAGAATGCAAGAATCTGCTTTTTTACTTAAAGGATTAACAGTCGAAGTAATAGATGAAGAAGATAATAAACAAGAAGTTTTCTGCTATGATAATGGCTTAAAATCATTTGTCGAATATTTAAACGATGGTAAGAGTGAGTTACATAAAGTAGTTCATTTTGAAGGCAGTAAAGAAGGAATCAATGTCGAAGTAGCGCTTCAATACACAGATACATATTCAGAAAATATTATAAGTTTCGTTAATAATGTTAAAACTACTGATGGTGGAACTCACGAAGTTGGTTTCAAAACAGCATTAACTAAAGTTTTTAACGATTATGCAAGAACAAATGGCTATTTAAAAGCAAAAGATAAAAATTTAGAAGGTACAGATACTAGAGAAGGTTTAACTGCTATAATAAGTTTACAAATACCAGAAGCATTATTACAATTTGAAGGCCAAACAAAGGCTAAATTAGGTACACCAGTAGCTAGGACAATAGTAGAAAATATTGTAAGTGAAAAATTACAATTCTTCTTAGAGGAAAACAAGGCTATAGCTACTGATATTTTAAATAAAATGGTTAAAAGCAAAATGGTAAGAGAAGCAGCAAGAAAGGCAAGAGATGAAGCAAGAAATGGTAAGGGTAAAAACAAAAAAGAACAAGCCCTATCCGGTAAATTGACACCAGCCCAAACAAAAAATCCAAATAAAAATGAATTATTTTTAGTCGAAGGAGATTCAGCTGGTGGCTCCGCAAAACAAGGAAGAGATAGAAAATTCCAAGCAATATTACCTTTAAGAGGTAAAGTCTTAAACTGCGAAAAAACAAAATTAGAAGAAATATTTAAAAATGAAGAAATAAATACAATTATTCATACAGTGGGTGCTGGAGTTGGTAGTGATTTTGACATTAAAGATTGCAATTACGATAAAGTAATTATTATGACCGATGCCGATGACGATGGCGCACATATTCAAGTATTACTATTAACTTTTTTCTATCGATATATGAAACCATTAATTGAAAATGGTAAACTTTATATAGCAATGCCGCCATTATATAAATTATTTAATGGTAAAACAGTTTATTATGCTTGGACAGATGAAGAAAGAAAAGAGATATTAGAAAAATCAAAAATAAAATTAGAAACACAACGTTATAAAGGGTTAGGAGAAATGAATGCTGACCAATTGTGGGAAACAACGATGAATCCCAATACTAGAAGTTTAGTAAAAATAAATATTACCGATGTTGCTTTAGCTGAAAAAAGAGTAAGCATTTTAATGGGAGATAAAGTAGAGCCAAGAAAAGAATGGATTGAAGAAAATGTCGACTTTACTTTACAAGATAACTATAAAAAATGAGATATGAAGTATTAAAAAGAATTTTAGATATAATTTTATCGATAATATTTATTATTTTAACATTCCCACTAATGCTAATAGTTTTATTAATTACATTCTTTAATATTGGCTTACCATTAATCGATATTAGAATTCCAAGGGAAGGAAAAAATAAAAAACCATTTTATATGTATAAAATACGAACTAGAATATATGATAAAGATGGTAACAGTCATTATAGTAAAATAAGTAAGTTTATCGACAATACTGCTTTAAATGAATTACCACAATTTTATAATGTATTAAAAGGAGATATGTCGATTATTGGACCAAGGGCATTTATATGTGGTGAGAAATTACCAGAAGGAGAAATTAGTCCTAAAAGATACTTAGTAAAACCTGGTATTATCAGTTTAGCTCAAATGTATGGTGGTAGAAAATTGAGTTATAAAGATACTTTAAAATGTGATATAGAATATTACGATAATTTAAGTTTGTTATTTGATGTTAAAATATTTTTTAAGTCGTTAAAAACAATAGTCATTAGAATATTAGGTAGGTGAGTTATGCAAGATGTTTTAAAAAGAATATATGATTATTCACTAGAAGATATAATGGGAGAAAGATTTGGTAGATACTCTAAAACAATTATTCAAGAT
>CALVYO010000024.1 GCA_944372275.1 uncultured Bacilli bacterium | reverse complement strand
TTGAAGAATATTATACTAAAGGTGGAGTAGTTATAATTGAATGGGCTGATACAATTAAAGATATATTACCTAAAGAAAGATTAGATATAAAAATTAAAGTATTAGATGAGAATAAAAGAAATTTGATAATAACACCTTATGGTAAACAATATGAAGAATTATGTGAGGCAGTATTATGAAATATCTTTTTATAGACACGTGTTCCAATAATTTAATTATAAGTACTATTATTAATAATAAAATAGACTATTTTTTTATTGATAAAAATAATAATGATACATCTTCAAAAGTTATGAAAGTAATAAAAGAAGCAGTTCCAGATATTAAAACAATCGATAAAATATTTGTTGTAAATGGTCCCGGTTCTTTTACTGGAATAAGAGTTGGTGTTACGATTGCTAAAATGATTGGATATTGTTTAAATATTCCACTTATCAAATTGAGTGAGTTAGAATTATTAGCAACAACAAAAACAAACACGAAATATAATGCATCTTTAATCGATGCAAGGCGCGGCTATGTTTATGCTGGAATATATGATCAAGATTTAAACTGTTATTTAGAAGATCAACACATTTTATTAAGTGATATAAACTATCCACAAGATTGTACAATGATTGAAGATTACGATAAAATTGATTTACTTAAAATAATAAAAAAACACGAATTTGATGAACCGATTAATCCTCACAACTTAAAACCAAACTATTTAAAAAGAACAGAAGCAGAAGAAAAATTAGATGATAAAAGAGATTAAAGATATCGATTATATAAATAATCTAAGTAATTATAAAGTAACTTTAAATAATTTTAATAAAGTAATAGGATATTATTTTGATAACAAAATTATTGGATTTTTAGATTATAGTGTTATGTATGAAAAGATAGAAATAAATTATATCTTTGTTATTAATGAATATAGAAGAAAAGGTATTGCCTATAACTTAATTAAATATGTAATCGATAATTATGATTTTGAAAATATAACTTTAGAAGTTAATGTGAATAATACTAATGCTATTAATTTATATAAGAAATTAGGTTTTAAAATTATCAATATTAGAAAATGTTATTATGATGGAGTAGATGGCTACTTGATGGAGGTGAAAAATGACAATTTTAGCAATTGAATCATCTTGTGATGAAACAAGTATGAGTATAATTAAGGATGGAAGTATCGATTTAGGAACGGTGATATTATCTCAAATTGATATTCATAAATTATATGGAGGAGTAGTACCTGAAATAGCAAGTCGTTCTCACGTTGAAAGTATAACGATTGTTTTAGAAGAAGTTTTAACTAAAGCTTCTATTACAATGGAAGAAATTGATGCTATTGCTGTTACCTATGGGCCAGGATTAATAGGTTCTTTATTAATTGGATTATTAGCAGCAAAAACATTATCTTATATATATAATAAACCATTAATTCCTGTTCATCATATTGCAGGTCATATATATGCTAATAATTTAGTAAAAAGATTAGAATTCCCTTTAATTGCCCTAGTTGTAAGTGGCGGGCATACAGAATTAGTATATATGGAAAGTGATTATTCATTTAAAAAAATAGGTGGTACTTTAGATGATGCTGTTGGAGAGTGTTATGATAAAGTGGCTAGAGTATTAGGATTACCTTATCCAGGTGGTCCTAGTATCGATAAAATGGCTAAATTAGGTAAAGATACTTATAAATTACCACTTCCACTTAATGATAGTTCTTATGATTTTAGTTTTAGTGGTATTAAGTCTGCAGTTATTAATCTAAATCATAATGAATTACAAAAAGGTAATACTATTAGAAAAGAAGATTTAGCGTGTTCTTTTCAAAATAGAGTAGTTGAGATATTAACTAAAAAAACGATGAAAGCTTTAAAAGAGTACAATGTTAAAAATTTAATTGTTGCTGGTGGTGTTGCAGCTAATAGTGGAATTAGGTCTTCATTAGAACAAGAATGCAATAAAAATAATATTAATTTAACTATTCCACCAATTTTATATTGTACCGATAATGCGGCGATGATTGGTGCAGCCGGTTATTATGCATATCAAAAAGGAATAGTTAGTGATATAAACTTAAATGCGAAAGCAAATTGTGAGTTAGGAGAAAATATATGAAAAAATTTAATTTTTTAGAGCAAGATTATACGATAGATGAATTTATAGATGGAATTACTGATGGAGATATTGCCAATTTTAAAAATGATGAAGATTTTTTAGAATTTTTAATATATTATACCTATGGTGAATTTTTAGAAGGAGAAGATTTAAAGCAAGAATATCTTGAAAAATATAGCAATAAAAGAGGAATTTTAGTTATAGATATGTTAGATGGTTATGATATAAGAGGTAAAAAATTATATCATATGTACGAAATTTGTAACAAAGATAAAATTAAATTTATGAGAGTTTTACATCATTTTGGAAGTATATACAACGAAAGATTTACTAAAGAAGAAATATTAACTAATTTAAGTTTAACTGAACCGGTTGATTTCATTGATGAAAACTTAATGTTTTCAGATGGAAGTAATCCAAAAAAATGTTTTTCAAAAGATGAAATTTTAGGTTTAGGTTATAGTGAAATTGAAACAGAATTAGAGGAAGAATATTGGCACGATTTAAGAAAATCATTAATTGATAGAATTAATGAAAGCATAAAGAAAAATAATGATGATGTACCATTATTAAATCCAATCAAATCATATAAAGAAGAACAAGAAGAAGAGCAAAGAAAAATAGAAGAAAACAGAGTAGCTTCCGATTATGAAATTCCTGTGGATAATTTGTTTTTTGGAAAAGAAACATATGATGTTTCAGGTGGAGTATTAAATTTTAATATGCAAATAGTATCGTGGTTTGAAAATACAGGGGTAAGATTTGGTAATTATTATTTTTTTCGTAGTGTTCCAATGGGAGATTATTGTTTAGTAGATTCTCGAGGTAATATATTTATTCCAAATAAAAAAATTGAACAAGAAGGTATAAGTATATTACCAAATAATCCAATTCGCAATGTTGATATAGCTTCGGTAAAAAGAATATTAAAAGATTATTTACAAAAATTGATTGATGATTCAATTGAAAATGAAGAAAAAATTTTACAAACAAAAGGAATGCTTGAATACTTTGAAAATACTGATACAATTAAAGTATCAGATTTAGATAAATTTGATTTATTAATTAGAGATGCTTATGAAAATTCATATGGAAAAATTTTTGATGATTCTGATAAAAACAAACAAAAATAGTTAGGAGAAAATATATGAGAAATGTAGGTACTATTGTAAGAGGTATTAGAACACCGATTATAAAAGAAAATGATGATTTAGCTAGTATTGTTGTAGATTCAGTTATGAACGCAAGTATTAGTGAAAATTTTGAAATACTAGATAAAGATGTTATTGCTGTAACTGAAGCAGTAGTTGGTATTGCGCAAGGTAATTACTGTACAGTTGATGATATTGCTTTAGATATTAAGAAAAAATTTAAAACTAATCATATTGGCATTGTTTTTCCTATTTTAAGTAGAAATAGATTTTCAATGATTTTAAAAGGTATCGCTCGTGGATGTAATAAAATAACAATGTTATTAAGTTATCCTGCTGATGAAGTTGGAAATCATTTATTTGATGAAAAATTTTTAAGAGAATATGATATAAATCCTTATGTTGATGTATTATCATATGAAAAATATAATGAATTATTTAAAAATGAAGTTCATACTTTTACAGGAATTAATTATGTTGATTTTTATAAAAAATTAGTCGAAAGTGAAAATTGTGAAATTGATTTTGTTTTTGCAAATGATCCAAAGGTTATCTATAATTATGTTGATGAAGCATTGGCGTGTGATATTCATACTAGATTTGAAACAAAAAGATTACTTAATTGTTTAGGCTTAGATGATATATTAAATGAATCAATTAATGGATCTGGTTTTAATAGCAAATATGGATTATTAGGTTCAAATAAGTCAACTGATGAAAAATTAAAATTATTTCCTAATAACTGTCAACAATTAGTTTTAGATATTCAAAGAATGATAAAAGAAAAAACTAATAAAAATGTCGAAGTTATGATTTATGGCGATGGTGCTTTTAAAGATCCAGTTGGTAAAATTTGGGAGTTAGCTGATCCTGTTGTTTCACCATTTTATACTGAAGGTTTAAAAGGAACACCTAATGAAATTAAATTAAAATATGTATCTGACAATAAATTTGCTAATTTAAGAGGTAGTGAATTACAAGAAGCAATGAGAAAAGAAATAAGAAATAAAGAAAAAGATTTAAAAGGTCAAAATATAACTTTAGGTACAACTCCAAGACAAATAACTGATTTATTAGGTTCTCTTTGTGATTTAACAAGTGGTTCTGGAGATAAAGGTACACCAGTAGTTTTAGTACAAAGATATTTTAGTAATTATGCTGATGAATAAACTGTTTTATAACAGTTTTTTTAAAATTTGTATATTAAAATTGTTAAAAAATGTATATCAAATCTCTTAAAAAATGTATATTAAATTTGATTAAATAATTTTTTTGTGATAAAATTTATATGGAGGGATAAAATGTCATTACGTAAAAATGAGTACATTGAAAGATTAGTTGATAAAAAAATAGAAGAATATTTATCCATTTTTGGAGCAATAGGTATTGAAGGACCAAAATGGTGTGGTAAAACTTGGACGTCTTTAAACCACGCTAATAGTGTAGTATATTTAGATGAAGAAGAAACAAAAGAAAAAGCAAGATTAAGTTTTGATTTAATTTTAGACAATGAAAAACCAGAATTAATAGATGAATGGAATTTAATTCCAGAAATATGGGATGCTGTTAGAAGAAAATGTGACGAAAAAACTGAAAAAGGAAATTATATTTTAACTTGCTCTACTAAATTAACTGATGAAAATCAAAAAGAAAAAATTCATCATTCTGGTGCTGGAAGAATAGGAAAAATAAAAATGCATACTATGAGTTTATACGAATCAGGTGATTCAACTGGTAAAGTATCAATTAGTGATTTATTAAATAATAATGTAAAAAACGAATTAAATTCTAAAATTACCTTAGATAAATTAGCTAATCTAATAATTCGTGGTGGTTGGCCATCAAATATAAATATTCCAGACGATAAGTGTGGAATTATTCCTAAAAGTTATATTGAAGCAATTCTTGAAAAAGATATTAACGATGATAAAAAAAGAGATAAAAGTAAAATGATGATGTTACTTAAAAGTTTGGCTCGTAATGAATCGACAGTTTCAAACAAAAGTACATTATTAAAAGATATTGAGGAATATGCTAATGAATCGGAATTAATTGAAAGTAGAATTACCATAGATGATTATTTAGATGTATTAAATAGATTAAATATAATAGAAAATCAAGAAGCTTATAGCAATAATTATCGCTCAAAGGAAAGAGTTGGGAAAACAGCTAAAAGACATTTTATTGATCCATCGTTGGCATGTGCTTGTCTAGATTTAACTAAAGACAAATTATTAGATGATTTAAAAACATTTGGTTTTATGTTTGAAGCCTTAGTAGAAAGAGATTTAAATATTTATATGGAATATCTAGATGGTAAATTATATCATTTTAGAGATAATGTTACTGGTTTAGAAGCAGATTCTATATTAGAATTTAATAATGGTGAATATGCTATTGTTGAAATAAAATTAGGATTTAATCAAGTTGAAGAGGCTAAGCAAAATTTATTAAATTTATATAATAATATGGTTAAAAAACCTAAATTTATGTGTGTTATAGTTGGTTTTACTGATGTAATAGCAAAAGATCCAAAAACAGGAATATATATAGTTCCAATAACTGCTTTAAAACCTTAAAAAAATGTTATTTTTAGTGTATAATATATATATTCATTTCAGGGGAGGAATTTATGAAAGATATTTTAATTTTTTATATAAAAGCCAATGATTTGAAAAATATTATGGCTGATGGAAAATATAGTGTTGCTGACAATTTATATGGTAGTATCATTTTAGCTGTTGCTTTTAATTCAGAATTTGGTAAACCTAAGGATATTAGTAAAATAATAAGAATGTTGATATTAAGTGAAATATCTTTAAAAAATCCAAATTTAGAATTAAATAAAATTTTAAGAAAGGGTAAAAGATTTGAAAGAGAAGCATTTGAATATCATTTTCTTCAATCTGAAGATACGAAAGATGCTTTTAGATTTCGGATAACTGATTTTTCTTTAACTAAGTTAATTGATGAAAAAGGAGATAGTTTATCGTTTGAAAATTTATACAAAGAAGCATTAAATTTGGGGATATTTAAAATAATTCATAAAGAAGATTATGAAAAATATAAAAAAATATTTAAATTTTATTATTTAAATTATCGATTAAAAAATAAATTAAGGCCAGGCTGGGATAAGAAACATTGGAACGTTAAAAGTGACAGAATAGAACACATCTCTGAACATGTTATTGGGACTATTGCTTTAGCAATTGCTATGGATTCTGAATTTGATTTTAATGTCGATATAGATAAAATTATAGAAATGTTAGCAATTCACGAAGTAGGTAAAATATTAATCGGTGATATAACTCCTTTTGATGGTATAACTAAAGAGCAGAAAAAAGATATTGAACACCAAGCAGTTGAAGATGTGTTGGAATGTTTAACAAACAAAAATTATTTAACTGATTTAATTTTTGAATTTGATGAACACCAAACAGATGAATCATTGTTTAGTTATTATTGTGATAAAATAGAAGCAGATATCCAAGCTAAAGTTTATCAAGATATGGGAATGCAAAATCCTTTAGATGAACAACAAAATAATGTAGTGTTTAAAAGTGATAGAGTTAAGCAAATGGTAGAAAACGGTGCTCAAACAGCATTTGATATTTGGTATCTTTGGGATAAACCAATTTATGAAGATAATATTATTTTTTCTACGTTATTAGATTGTGTAAATGATACTGATTTAACTAAATTTTCTAGTATAGTACAAAAAGATAAACAAATTAAGTTAACAAAATAGTATAAAATAAAAAGTTGATATGTTTTTATTGCTTTTAATATATAAAAAATTGTAATAGATTTGTAAAATGTTATTAAGTAGGAAATTAAATTTATTGAGATAAAGAAAGCATAATTATGTATTTAGAAATAATGAACAATTTGACATCAAAATTAGATTAGTATATAATGTTACCTTAATTAGAAAGTGATATTTATGTTTGAATTTGAATTGTTTGATGGCGATTTTTATGATAGTGACGACAATTTTTTGTTATTAGTGGCTAAAAAAATGAGTAAAGATGAAACTCTTAAACAATTTAGTGAAGAAGAAGTGATACCAAGAATAGTAAATGAAAAAGGGAAATTAGGTTATATTGATTTAAATGGTAATTTTATAAAATTAGAAATTTATCGTATTTTAGATGTAATTTCTACCAATATAATTTCTGTAAAAATTGGTAATAAAATAGATATATTGAATATTAATAGTTTGATAAATCAATTCGGGTATGTTGGTGTTCAAAATGAAACAACTATGGAGATGTTTTTTATAAGAAAAGTAGAAAAAAAGAGTTATATAAAGACAAGATAATTATAACTTTTTTTATTTTCAAAAATATGTTCGTAACATATATTAATAATTGTTTAAAACTTAGAAATATGTGGTAAAATATTAAATGTTAGAGGTGATTATATGGACAAAATTATTATTAAAGGTGCAAGAGAAAATAATTTAAAAAATATAGATATTGAATTACCTAAAAATAAATTAATTGTTATGACTGGTGTATCAGGTAGTGGTAAAAGTAGTTTAGCGTTCGATACTATTTATGCAGAAGGTCAAAGAAGATATGTGGAAAGTCTATCAGCTTATGCTAGACAGTTTTTAGGTGGTACAGAAAAACCTGATGTCGATAGTATTGAGGGATTAAGCCCTGCTATTAGTATCGATCAAAAAACAACTAATAAAAATCCTAGAAGTACTGTTGGAACAATAACTGAAATTTATGATTATTTAAGATTATTATATGCTAGAATTGGTGTACCTTATTGTCCTATTCATAAAAAGCCAATTACTAGTCAAAGTATCGAAGAAATGACTAATCAAATAATGGAATTAGATGTAAATACTAAAATAAGAGTTTTAAGTCCAGTAATTTATGGCGAAAAAGGAACGCATAAAGATTTATTAGAAAGATTAGTTAAAGATGGTTATGTTAGAGCAATAATCGATAATGAAGAATATGAATTAGGGGAAGAGATTAATTTAGAAAAAAACAAAAAACATTTTATCGAAGTTATAATCGATAGATTAATTATAAAAGAAGATATAAGAAGTAGATTATATGAATCAATTGAACTAGCCTCTAAATTAAGTAAAGGAAAAGTTGTTATTGATGTTGTTGGTAGTGATAAAATAGTTATGAGTGAAAATTACGCTTGTCCTGAATGTGATTTCTCATTACCAGAACTAGAGCCAAGATTATTTAGTTTTAATTCACCATATGGTGCTTGTGATGAATGTAAAGGATTAGGTATCAAATTAAAAATTGACGAAGATTTAATTATTCCTAACAGAGATTTAAGTATTAATGAAGGAGCAATTGTATCTTTAAATTTAGATGATGAAAATAGTATTTATTCGACACAAATGAATACTTTGGCTAAATTTTATGATATAGATTTAAATATTCCAGTTAAAGATTTAGATAGAAAAAAATTAGATATTATTTTATATGGTTCAAAAGATATTTTAGAATTTAAATATGTTTCTAAAAATGGTAATACGAGAAATAGCAAAGATTATTTTGAAGGAATTATTACTAATTTAGAAAGAAGATATATTGAAACTAAAAGTAATTGGATAAGGGAATGGATAGAAAATTATATGACAGAATCAGTTTGTCCTAAATGTAAAGGTGCTAGATTATCTGATTCAGTTTTGTCAGTTTTAATAAATAAAAAAAACATCTATGAATTAACCAAATTAAGTATTAAAGATTTAAAAGAGTTTTTATCTAATTTAAAATTAAATAAAGAACAAACACAAATATCGGAACTAATTATTAAGGAAATATTATCACGATTAACTTTTTTAATTAATGTTGGATTAGAATATTTAACTTTAAATAGATCGGCAGGTACTTTATCTGGTGGTGAAGCGGGAAGAATTAGATTAGCCACACAAATTGGTTCAAGACTAACTGGTGTATTATATGTATTAGATGAACCAAGTATTGGTTTACATCAAAGAGATAATACAAGATTAATTAATTCTTTATTAGAAATGCGTGATTTAGGTAACACTTTAATTGTTGTGGAACACGATACCGATACTATGTTAGCAAGTGATTATTTAGTAGATATAGGACCTTTAGCGGGATTACACGGAGGAGAAGTAGTAGCTTGTGGTACACCTAAAGAAGTTATGGCAAATCCTAACAGTATTACAGGTAGATTTTTATCTGGTATTGAAAAAATAGAAGTACCTACTAAAAGAAGAAAAGGTAATAAAAAATATTTAGAAATCAAAGGGGCTAAAGAAAATAATTTAAAAAACATCAATGTTAAAATACCTTTAAATACATTTACTTGTGTTACTGGGGTATCAGGAAGTGGTAAAAGTACCTTAATTAATGAAATATTGTATAAAGCAGTAGCAAGCAATTTATATAAATTTAAAGAAAAACCAGGGTTACATAAAGAAATTAAAGGATTAGAAAATATTGATAAAGTAATCGATATATCTCAAACACCGATTGGCAGAACTCCAAGAAGTAATCCTGCTACTTATACTGGTGTATTTGATGATATTAGAGATGTCTTTGCTCAAACTAAAGAGGCAAAAATAAGAGGATATGATAAAGGAAGATTTTCATTTAATGTTAAAGGTGGAAGATGTGAAGCGTGTTGGGGCGATGGCGTAAAAAAAATAGAAATGCATTTTTTACCAGATGTTTATGTTCCATGTGAAGTATGCCACGGAACTAGATATAACAAAGAAACTTTAGATATTAAATATAAGGGTAAAAGTATTTATGATGTCTTAGAGATGCGTGTTGAAGAAGCATATGAATTTTTTGAGAATGTTCCTAAAGTTAGATCTAAATTACAAATGTTAATGGATGTTGGGTTATCTTATGTTAAATTAGGTCAAAGTGCTCCTACTTTATCAGGTGGTGAAGCAGCAAGAGTAAAATTGGCTAAAGAATTACAAAAGAAACCAACTGGTAAAAGTTTATTTATTTTAGATGAGCCAAGTACTGGTTTACATAGTTATGACATTAAAAAACTGTTAACTATTTTACAAAAAATTGTCGATAATGGCGATACTGTTTTAGTAATTGAACATAATTTGGATATTATTAAAGTGGCTGATTATATTATCGATTTAGGTTCTGAAGGTGGCGATATGGGTGGAAATATTGTTGCTTGTGGGACACCTGAAGAAATTGTAAAGGTAAAAGAAAGTTATACTGGTCAATTTTTAAAACCATACTTAAAATGATTATAAAGTGGAAAAAAGTAATAAAAATGATGATTTTTAAAACTTTTTTCTTTTTTTTGCAGGAATTCACTATACTTTTGTCGTATATAACTAGTAGGAGGTGATTTAATGAAAAAGATTTTATGGTTAATATTTTTAATTATTTCTTCATTTAATTTTGTTTCAGCTCAAGTATATTATTCTGATTATTCTAATTTTAGTGATTTTCAAGAGGAAGCAGTAACTGCTACTGATACAATTGATGTAATCAAAGAAGCAAGATATCTATGGTATAAGAATAATGAAGTTTTAAAAGATTATCAATTATACAATGAATATGATAAGTTTAGCGATGATTGTTATTTAACAGAACATACTAATTGGATGAGTGAAAAATTTGATAATATTGGTTATATATATGAAACTAGAGAAAAATATACTTATACTAAATCTAAAGAAGCGAGATATATTCATTTATATAATTTACAAGGTAGTTATGGTGCTTTTAGAATACCAGAATTAAATGTTAGTGTCGATGGTAAGAAAATAAATTATACTTTTACTTGTAGTGGTTGTAATAGTGATTTTGGTAACTATATTAACAATGATAATTATGATGAAAATAGTTCTTATATTGATAACAATGGTTCATTAATTATCGATTTAGGTAAAAGTTATCCAATTACAAAAATAAAAGTACTATTTTATATTTATGATTTGGGTAATACCGATAAACTATATACGATCGGATTTTCAAATGATAAAAAAGATATATATTCTAAACAAAGTTATACAATGAAATTTTCTGATTATTATTGGGATAATGCTCAAAAAGTTACTAAAACAATTTATGATTTAAATGTTCCTTTATCTACTTATAGTACTACTTATGATTCCTATGAAAAAGAAAGTAATGATTATATAATTGATACAAAAATAAATTATGAATATCGTTATCAAGAAAAATGGTGTAAAGTATATACATTAGAAAAAGAATATTCCAATTATTCTAAAGAACCTATAGGTGATTATATATACAAAGAAGAAGAAAGTTTAAAATATTTTTATAGTTATCGTACTAGAGATAAGATAGATATTGAATTAAAAGAAATAACTAATAAAAATTTTGATTTAAATAATTTTATTAATTCTAGTACCGGTAAAGTTACAATAAATAATAATATCGATTGGAATAAAAATGGGACCTATGATATTCAATTTAAATTAAATGATTTAATTGTTAAAGAAAAAGTTGTTTTAAATATAGAAGAGAATACTATTTCTTCACTAGAAGAACAGATAAAAGAATATCAAAATAAAATAAAAAATTTAGAAGAACAATTAAATAAATGTAATTTAGATAAAGAATGTTTAAATAAAAAAATCGATCAATTAACTAATGAAATTTCTACTTTAAATAATAAACTTAAAGAAAAAGAAGAAGAAATATCTAGTTTAAATAATAAACTTAAAGAAAAAGAAGAAGAAATATCTAGTTTAAATAAATTAAATGATTTTAATAAAACTAGAATAACTGATTTAGAAAATAATATTAAAGAATTAAATGTTGGTATAGGTAATTTAACTTTAGAAAAGGAAAAATTACAAAAAGAACTAGATAATCAACAATTACCAAATTATATATTGAAAATAGGTAATTTAGATAATAGAATTATTTTAATAATATTTATTTTACTTCTTTATTTAAGTTATTTAATTGGTAAAAAGTCGAATAAAAAATAGGTCTAGTTTTGTCGATTCTGTATAATTTTTTAAAAAGATGTGCTAAATTATTATGGAAGGTGATAGCTTGTTAGATATTGATTTAGAATTTTGTAAAGGAATTTTATTTATAAGACTAAAAGGAGTATTAGATAAAAGTACAGTAGATAAATTAAAAGAAGAAGTAAATAATTTAGTTAAAGAAAATGGTATTAGAAATTTAGTTTTTAATATAAGTGAATTAGAATCCATCGATTGTTATGGCATTAATGCTTTACTTAATAATTATGAGTTGTGTAAAATAAATAATGGTAAAAGTTTAGTATGTGGTATGAATAACAATTTAGTTAAACATAGAATAAATAATAGTCGATTATTAAAATATATGTATGAAACATCTGATGAATTAAGTGCAGTGAATGTAATTAATTTATAGGAGGATAAAATGGAAGAACTAATATTAGAAAATAAAAATTTAATTTATTCAATTACGAGATATTTTGAAAAATATTCAAATAAAGAAGATTTATTTCAAGCAGGTTGTATCGGTATGATTATGGCTTATAAAAACTATAATCCTGATATGAATGTTAAATTTACAACTTATGCCTATCCATATATTTTAGGAGAAATGAAAAAATTAGTTCGTGAAGATAAAAGTATAAAAATAAGTAGAAATATTCAAATGCTTAATTTAAAAATAGAAAAGGCTAACATTTTATTAACACAAAAATTAATGCGTAAACCTACTACTTTAGAATTAGCAGATTTTTTAGAAATACCAATTTATATGATCGAAGAAGCAATCAATAGTACTAAACCAATTTATAGTATCGATGAACCATTAAATGATGAAGGAAAAGATATAACTTTACAAGATACTATAGGTAAAACAGATGATATCGATGATTTGCTACTTTTAAAAGAAGAATTAGCAAAACTTAATCCATTTGAACAACAATTAATTAATAAGCGTTATATCGATGATTTAACGCAACAACAAACAGCTTATGAACTTGGAATAAGTCAGGTTCAAGTATCACGTGGAGAACAGAAAATATTAACCAAATTAAAATCAAAATTAGTTGCATAAACTAATTTTTTTGTATAAAAAAAAATAATAAATACATAATAACCTTAGGAGGAATTTTATGGAAGAAAATAAATATAAAAGATTAGTAGCCAAACATACACCTAAGGAAAATGTATTAAACAATGCTTTAATTGCTTTTTTAATCGGTGGAGTTATGGGATTATTAGGACAATTTTTAACGGATATCTACTCATATATTTTTAATATTGCTACAAGTGATGCAACGATGCTTATGATCGTTACTCTAGTATTTTTAGGTTGTTTACTTACTTGTTTAGGATTCTTTGACAAGTTAGTTAATTTTGCTAGATGTGGTTTAATTATACCGATTACAGGCTTTGCTCACGCAGTTATGAGTGCGACATTAGAATATCGTAAAGAAGGATTTGTAACTGGTATTGGATCTAATATGTTTAAATTAGCTGGATCAGTTATTGTATTTGGTGTTGTAAGTGCTTATATATTTGGATTTTTAAGATTAATTATAGGAGGTTAAAATGACTTTTAAATATAATAATGTTTATATTAACGATACTGCTACAATAACAGGTCCTTATGAAGCAAATGGACCACTATCTAAATATTTTGATAAAAGTTACAATGACTTATATTTTAATACTAAAACTTGGGAATTAGCCGAAATAAAATTAATTGAAGAATCGATAGATATTTTATTAAATAAAGTAGGTAAAACTAAATTTGATATTGATGTTTTAGTTTCTGGCGATTTATTAAATCAAATAGTTGCCACTAATTATGCAGCTTCTAGTTTAGGAATTCCTTTAATTGGTATATATGGAGCTTGTTCGACTAGTGTTTTAGGATTAATTATTGCATCTAATATGTTAGAGGCAAAGCAAGTTGAAAATGCAATTACTTCAACTTCTTCACATAATAATGCAGCAGAAAAACAATTTAGATATCCTGTTGAATATGGTGGACCAAAAAGAAAGACAACAACATTTACTTCTACTGGTGGTGCTTCTGCTTATTTATCTAGAAATAAAAAAGGTATTAAAGTAGAAAGTGCTACAATCGGAACTGTTGTCGATTTAGGAGTAAAAGATGTTTATCATATGGGAGCAGTTATGGCTCCAGCAGCGGCTAAGACTATTTATGATCATTTAAGAGAAACAAAAAGAGAGATTGGCTATTATGATTTAATTCTAACAGGCGATTTAGGTATGTACGGTAAAGATATTTTAAAAGATTATATGTTAACTGAATACAATATAGAACTTAAAAATTATGATGATTGTGGTTCAATGATATATGATATAAATAAACAACCAGTATATGCAGGAGCAAGTGGTCCTGCTTGTGCTCCTTTAGTTACTTATGGTTATATATTTAATAAAATGTATAAAAAAGATATAAGAAGAGTACTATTGGTTGCAACAGGAGCTTTAATGAATACGACAATGGTTAATAATAAAAGTACTATTCCAAGTATTGCTCACGCAATAAGTTTGGAGGTGGTAGATTGATATATATAAATTCATTTATATTTTGCGGTATCGTTTGTATGATAGGAGAATTGATATTAGATAATACCAAATTGACTCCCGGTCATATAACGACTATCTTTGTTGTTTTAGGTTGTTTTTTAGATGTGTTCAATATATATGATAGATTAATATTGTGGGCAGGAGCAGGTGCTTGTGTGCCAATTACTAGTTTTGGTCATTTATTAATTCATGGAGCAATGGTTTCTAGTGTCGAAGTAGGATATATGGGATTAATGAGTGGTATGTTTAATTTAACGGCATCTGGTATTACAGCAGCAATAGTATTTTCATTTATATTATCTTTAATATTTAAACCAAAAGACTAAAGAAAGAAACACTTTAGTCTTTTTATTAAAAAAATATTAATTTTTTTTTTTCAGTAAAATAGAATAAATTATGCAAAAAAAAGGAAATTTAATAATAAAAAGGAGAAAAAGTATGTTTAAATTTTA
>CALVYO010000023.1 GCA_944372275.1 uncultured Bacilli bacterium | reverse complement strand
TATATGGAAATAACGATGTCCGTTGGTGATAATAAATCAGAATATACCAAATTTATTCAAGAGTCAGATCAAGATGTGAAAGACAATATGTTAAGTATTTATTCAATTATAACTGGAATTAATTTGACTTCTATGGATAATATTTATTATGCCCTAGATAAGTTTATGGGCGAGGCAGTTGATTCTTCATCTTTACCAAGTGCAGTTGGTATAGTTAGAAATTATTTATTTGAAAAAGATCCTAATTTAAAAGATATTGCATCATTAATAAATTCTTTACCTAATGAAAATATAGAGACTTTTATTAAAATGTTAAATGATTTATCTAATGGAAATTTTTATGATATTTCTAAAATAGAGAATTTAGAAAAATATGATAATTCAATAAGTATTTAAAAGTATTTAAAAAATTAAAGTGTAGTAGTTGTTGTATAAAAGAATTTATGATATAATGTTTATACCAAGTCAATATTGGACATTGGAGTTCTTAATTGGGCATAATAGTCCAAAAGACCATTGTTGTTCGTTTGATGGTGGTCTGGTGGCAATTTTGGTGGCAAACCAATCCAATAAGCCCAAGTAAAATGATTTATTTATGTATTTGTTATAAGTCGTTTTACTTGGATTTATGGGGTTTTAAGGTGTTTGGATGTGATTTAATAATTTCTCCAAAACCGTTCATGTGGGTTCAACTCCTGCCACCCCTGCCAGTAGAATGAATTGAACCATTGAGTTCATTTATATATAAATTAATAGGAGGTTTTACGTGAAGAATGTAAGTTTTACAGTGCCATATCCGATAGGAACATATTTAATAAAAAATGTAAATGGCAATGAACATCTTGATCAAGTAAATAAGTATGCTGTTGATGAAAATGGAACGTTTGTAATTTTAATGTTAGATGTTGAAACAAATCCTAGATTAAGTACTGCAATAAGTATTGACAATTTATTACAAAATTGGAAAGAAGATACTGGAATACATTTGTCGGGCGATATTGGCACTAGATTACATATAGGTATGCAGTTTGAGGATGAACCAATAATTGAAAATGGTCCAATAAAAAAATTAAATATTAAATAAGAAAGGTTAATAAAACAAAATTTGGAAACTCGTTCAATTTTCGTGCCATATTTAAAATAGCATTCAAATTTTTATTTGAATTTTTTTAATAATAAAAGGTGATTTAAATGATATTTTTATTGGGAAGCAAAAATCCATCAAAAAAAAGAGCACTAGAAATAGGATTGCAAAAATTAAATATCGATAATTTTGAAATTTTATCATTCGCTGTTGAATCTGATACTAACAGTAAGCCTATTGGCTATGAAATAATAAGGGGTGCTGAAAATCGAAACAAAAATTTAAAAGGACTAGCTATAGAGAATAATATTTATTATGATTATTTATGTTCGATAGAAGGTGGATTTTCATTAGATGAAAATGGGCTACCATTTGTTGTAACCTATTGTATAATTGAAGATAAGTATGGTAAAAAATCAACAGGTAAATCTTTAGGAATACGACTTACAAAGACAATGTTTGAATTTGTTAAAAATGGTGGATCATTAAATAAAGCTATAGAAGAAATATTAAAAATTTCTAATAATAAACAAAAATCAGGAATAATGGGATATTTAACATCTGGACTATATGATCGTGAAATAGTTGATAGCGAAGCAGTGATTTCTAGTTTAATACCATTTGTGTATTGTGAAGAAAGAGAAAAAATCAATAATCATATAAAAAAATATAAAATGAAATGAAAATATGATATAATTATATTATCGTAGGAGGTTAAATATGATATTAAGTTGTATTGATGCATGTAGCGATGCGGATATAATGCATATTTTGAGTGTTTTTAAAACATTATTGAATATTGCAAGAATAGCTGTTCCTATAATATTAATAATTTTTATAATGATTGATATTGTTAAAACAATTGCTTCAGGTGATGTTGATACTAAAAAATTGAGTAAAAGTATTATAAAAAGAATTATTGCTGCAGTAGTTGTATTTTTAGTTTTTCCAATCGGTAATTTTGTATTGCAAAACTTGCCTGTATCTGACGATGGGTATTTAAGTTGTTATAATTGTGTTGGAACTGATGCTGATACAGATAGTTATCAAGAATTAGAAGAAACTGAATAAAAAAGTTTTAAAATTGATATAGATTCAAAATAGAATCAATTATATTTTAAAACTTTTTTTTATAAAATATAAATCCAATTATTTCTAATATTGCATATATAATGATAAATAGTCCAATAGTTGAAAAAATCAAATTAGTTTCTATTGCTACATAAAAGCCACAAATTATTAATAAAATAGAAACAATTAATCTACTAATAAATGAAATTTTATTTTCTCTATTGTTTAACGTTTCAATTAATCTTATAATACCAGAATATAAAATCCATCCACCACAGATTAAACGAATAGTCATCTCAATTAAAGAAGAAAACAAAATTACAAATAAACCGAATATAATTAAAATGACACCTGAAATTAATTTATATTTTTGATCAATATTTAGTTTTTTTAAAGTTTTACGATAACTTAAAATATTAAATATACCAATAATAATCAATATTCCACCAACGATATAAGAAATAAAATTTAATATACCGCTTGGATTAGTAAATAAAATAATACCAAAAATCAAAAACAAAATGGAACTAACTAATGAAGTATCATTTGAATATTCAATAACTGTTAATCTTTTCATTATTATCACCAACATAATTATACAATAAATAAATTGACAAATCAATTAGACAAGTATAAAATATTTATGGGAAAGGAAAATAAAATGTTACAATTAAAAAATATTAAAAAAAGTTATAAAGTTGCAGATTTTACACAAGTTGCATTAAATGATGTAAGTTTAAAATTTAGAAAAAATGAATTTGTTGCTATACTAGGACAATCTGGTTCTGGTAAAACAACGTTATTAAACATAATTGGGGGATTGGATCATTACGATAGTGGTGATTTAATCATTAATGATAAGTCAACAAAAAAATTTAAAGATACTGATTGGGATGCTTATCGTAACAACTGTATCGGTTTTATTTTTCAAAGTTATAATTTAATTAGTCATATAAGTATTTTAGCGAATGTTGAATTAGGTATGACTTTGAGTGGCGTCTCTAAAAAAGAACGAAGACAAAAAGCCATTGAAGTATTGAAAAAAGTTGGTTTGGAAGATCATATAAATAAAAAACCAAATCAATTATCTGGTGGCCAAATGCAAAGAGTTGCCATAGCAAGAGCATTAGTAAATAATCCTGATGTTATTTTAGCAGATGAACCAACAGGTGCATTAGATTCTAAAACTAGTGTTCAAATAATGGAATTAATAAAGGAAATTGCCAAAGATAAATTAGTAATTATGGTAACTCATAATAGTGAACTTGCTCATACATATGCTAATCGTATTATCGAATTAAGAGATGGCAATATCATAAGTGATACAAATAAACTAGATAAGCAAAAAGTTGATAAAAAATATAATATTAAAAAAACAGCAATGAATTTTTTGACAGCTTTATCTTTATCATTTAATAATATTAAAACCAAAAAAGGTAGAACTATTTTAACCGCTTTTGCATCAAGTATCGGTATTATTGGAATTTCAATTATTCTTTCATTATCTAATGGTTTTGATATGCAAATAAATAAATTTGAAAAAGATACCTTATCTAGTTTTCCAATTACGATAAGTAGACAGGCAACAGAAATGACCACTGAGGATATGATGGCGTTATCACCAGATAAAACAGATAGTTATCCTGATACTGATGTTATATATCCTTATGATACTGCTTCTTCTTTACTTATTCACCAAAATGTTTTTACAGAAGAATATTTAAAATATATAGATGAAATTGCCGAAGAAGACATAGTTGGTATATCATATTTGAGAACGATGGGGTTAAATATGTTAGTAAAAAATAATGATAAAATAGAATATATTAATAATTTAAATATGATATCATTACCAAAACAATCAAGTCAAAGTGAGGAAACTTTTTTAGAATCAGCTTATGATTTATTAGACGGCAGTTTTCCTACCGATAAAACGGAAATTGTAATTGCAATTAATGAAAAAAATCGTTTAGAAAAAAGTATTTTAAAATCTTTAGGAATAGATACTACTAAGGAAGAAATTAAATTTGATGAATTAATCGGTAAGGAAATAAAAGTCATATTAAATGATGATTTTTATATAAATACAAACAATTACTTTATTCCTAATATGGATAATGAAGAAATATATGATAAAGGTATTACTTTAAAGATTGTTGGAATAGTAAGAGGTAAAGAAGATAATATGTTACCACAAATTGTAAGTGCAATGAGTATGAGTCAAGGAGCAGGTAATATATTATATTCTAATGAACTAGCTGAGTATTTTATTAGTGAAAATGCAGATTCAAAAATAGTTTTAAAACAACAAGAATTAGATTACAACATTTTAACTGGTGAAAAGTTTACAGAAAATGCTACGAAAGATGATGCATTGGCATATTTAGGGGCAAAAGATATACCATTTTTAATAAATATTTATCCTGTTGATTTTAAGTCTAAAGAAAATATATTAAACTATTTAGATGAATACAATAAAGATAAAACTGATGAAGAAAAAATTATTTATACTGATTTAGCAGATACTTTTTCAACATTATCATCTAATATTATGGATGCTATAAGTTGGGTATTAATTGCTTTTTCTAGTATATCATTAATCGTTTCTTCAATAATGATAGGAATAATTACATATATTTCTGTTTTAGAGCGAACAAAAGAAATAGGTATTTTAAGAAGTTTAGGAGCAAGAAAAAAAGATGTTAGTCGTGTATTTAATGCCGAAACATTTATCATTGGCCTTACTTCTGGTATAATCGGTATTGTGGTTACAAGATTGTTGTTATTCCCAATTAATAGTTTATTAAAAGAATTAACTGATTTAAATAATGTTGCGGTTATGAATCCCCTTCACGTATTAATTTTAATCACCGTAGCCATTATTTTGACTTTGATAGGTGGTTTGATCCCAGCAGTTATTGCTAGTAGAAAAAATCCTGTCGAAGCATTAAGAACGGAGTAGAAATATGAAATATTTAAAAATAATTATTGGAATAGTATTAATTTTATTATTATATTACTTTATGTTACCAGCACTTAATTTAAGTGATCCAAGTTTTTGGACATTTGCTTTTATAAGTTTTGTTTTATTTAGTATAGTAAATTTAATTTTTTCTAGTACAGAAATATTAAAAGTTGTAGTTAATAATAAAAAGGTAAATAAAAAATCATATTTATTATTTAGCTTAATATTTATAGTTTTTGGATTAATTATCATAATAAATGTAGCTAATTCCCCACTATTTATAGCGAAATCATATTATAATAGAATAAGTGTTAATAATAGTGATTTTACTACTGATGTTGCTCCTGTAGACTTTTCTAAATTACCGCTTTTAGATAAAGATTCATCTATGAAATTAGGTGATAAAGTAATGGGACAAATGACTGATTTAGTTTCCCAATTTGAAGTATCAAATCAATATACACAAATAAATTATAATGATGAAATAATTAGAGTTACACCTTTAGAATATGCTAGTATAATTAAATATTTTACGAATAGGAATAAAGGGGTAGCAGGTTATATTACGGTTGATTCGGTAAATGGCGAATCTGAATTAGTAAGATTAGATAATGGAATGAAATATATGCCTTCAAGTTTATTTTTTGAAAATTTGTACCGTAAATTACGAATCAATTATCCTTTTACAATATTTGGCGATGTTAATTTTGAAATCGATGACGAAGGAAATCCTTATTGGATAGCTCAAACATTAAAATATAGTGGGGTTGGATTAAAAAAAGAAGTGACAGGCGTAGTAATTTTAAATCCAATCGATGGCAGTTCTAAAAAATATAAAATAGAAGAAGTTCCTACTTGGGTCGATCACGTTTATTCAGCAGATTTGATAATTGAACAATTAAATGATTGGGGATTATATAAAAATGGTTTCTTAAATTCAATATTTGGTCAAAAAGAAGTTGTAAAAACTACAGAAGGATATAATTATCTAGCGATGAAAGATGATATATATTTATATACAGGTATTACTTCCGTATCGAGTGATGGCTCTAATATCGGTTTTATTCTAACAAATATGCGAACAAAAGAAACTAAATTTTATGATGTAGCAGGTGCGAAAGAGTATGCGGCAATGGATTCTAGCGAAGGGCAAGTACAACAAATGAAATATACTTCAACTTTTCCACTATTAATCAATTTAGATAATAAACCAACTTATTTGATGAGTTTAAAAGATAATGCTGGATTGGTTAAAATGTATGCATTTGTCGATTATGTTGATTACCAAAAAGTAGTTGTTACTGAAAGTTCAGAAGGAATAATTAAAGCTGCTCAAAATTATTTAGGTGGCAATATAACGACTGGTGATGAACTTAGCAAAGAGATAACGATAAAATCAATCAAAACAGCCGTATTAGATGGAACAACATATTATTATATAAAAGCTGATGATACTTATCGGGCATCACTAAAAATAAACCAAAATATTTTACCATTCTTAACTGTCGATGATAAAATTAAAATAACATACAAAAAATCTGATATAAATGAGATAATAAAAATAGAAAAATAACATTTTCTATTTTTTTTGTCAAATTATCTTGTAAAAATATTACTTTTGTGATAATATTATTTTAGGTGATAATATGGGAAAGAAAATTGAAGCGGCTAAACTAATTGCTGATAAATTAAGAGGAAAATCATATTTATCTTACGTAGAAATAGCAAATATAACAGGATATCATCCTAAATATATTTTAAAATTAAAAAAAGAAATTCTAGATGGTGAAATTAATTTTGAACACGGAAATAAAAATAGAGAACCAGTTAATAAAATAAGTAAAAAAGAAAAAGAATATATTATCAACTTATATAAAAGAAGTAATGTTAGTGTGAGAAAATTTTGTAAATTTTATAATCGAAGGAGTTATTCTTGTATATATAATATTTTAAAAGAGGCTAATTTAATAGATCAAGATATTTCAGAATAGAAATATCTTTTTATTAACGCCGTTTTTTATCTAACATATAATATCATGAAAGGAAATGGTTAGATGTATTTAAGTGATATGAATGTTGGTGATAAAGCGGTTGTTAAAAAATTAATCGCTGAAGAAAATATTAAAAGAAGATTATCGGATATTGGCTTAATAAATGGTACACAAGTAGAATGTGTTTTAAAAAGTCCTTTTAATGATCCTATGGCCTATTTAATTAGAGGGGCTATTATTGCTATTAGAAAGAATGATTGTGATAAAATAGAGGTCGAAATGATATGAAAATAATTGCTTTAGCAGGTAATCCTAATGTTGGTAAAAGTACAGTTTTTAATTCATTAACGGGATTACATCAGCATACTGGTAATTGGCCAGGTAAAACAGTTAGTAATGCCAGTGGAACGTTTAGTTATAATAAAAAAAATTATAAAATATATGATTTACCAGGAACTTATTCGTTAGTTTCACATTCTGAAGAAGAAGAAGTAGCCCGTGATTTTATTTGTTTTGCTAAATATGATTTTGTTATAGTTGTTTGTGATGCCGTATGTTTAGAAAGGAACTTAAATTTAGTATTGCAAACTTTAGAAATAACTAATAAAGTTATTGTCTGCGTTAATTTAATGGATGAGGCTAATAAGAAAAAAATCAAAATCGATTTAGATAAATTATCTAACATATTAGGAGTACCAGTTGTAGGAACTAGTGCTAGAAATAAAAATGGCATAAATAGTTTGCTAGAACAATTAGAAAATCCTAGTTTTAACAATATAAATATCAAATATCCAGATGAAATAGAAAAAAAAATATTGTTTTTGACTGATTATATAAAAGATAAAGTAAAAGATTTAAATCCAAGATGGGTGGCTATAAACTTAATTAATTATAATGATTCTTTGTATAAAAAAATAACTGAATATATTGGTATTAACTTATTAGAAGATGAAATAATCCAAAACAATATATTAGAATGTCAAAATTTTAATTTGGTTGATAAGTTAGTAACTAAAGCGGAAGAGATTGCCGAAGAAGTTGTAAGTTATGATGATAAAAATTATAAAGAAAAAGATTTAAAAATCGATAAAATAACAACAAGTAAATTGTTTGGTATTCCTTTAATGATAATTATGCTAATGGTAATATTTTGGCTAACTATAAAAGGCGCTAATTATCCTTCTAATTTATTATTTAATTTTTTTAATTTTTTAGAAAATTATATTTTAAAATTTTTTAATTTTTTACATTTACCTTCTTTTTTAATTGAACTTTTAGTATCAGGTGTCTATAAGGTGTTAACGTGGGTTGTCGCTGTAATGTTACCACCTATGGCGATATTTTTCCCTTTATTTACTTTGTTAGAAGACTTAGGTTATCTTCCAAGAATTGCTTTTAATTTAGACAAAATGTTTAAAAAGTGTCAAGCCTGCGGTAAACAGGCGTTAACGATGTGTATGGGGTTTGGTTGTAATGCTGTTGGGGTTAGTGGAGCAAGAATAATAGATTCCCCGCGGGAAAGATTAATTGCAATTTTGACTAATGTATTTGTTCCTTGCAATGGTAGATTTCCAACTATGATTACTATAATTACAATATTTTTTGTCGGTATAAATGGTTCTTCACTTTATAGTGTCGTTTTATTGACAGGTTTTATTCTATTAGGATTTTTATTAACTTTTTTAGTATCTTATATTTTATCTAAAACAATATTAAAAGGAGTGCCTTCTTCCTTTACATTAGAATTACCACCATATAGAAAACCACAAATTTGTAAAGTTATAATAAGATCTATTTTTGATCGGACTTTGTTTGTTTTAGGAAGAGCAGTAGTAGTAGCTATTCCTGCAGGATTAATAATTTGGTTCTTGGCTAATTTAACAATTAATGATATTTCATTATTAAATCATATTGCAACATTTTTAGATCCATTTGGTAAATTGATTGGTATGGATGGCGTTATTTTGATTGCATTTATTTTAGGATTTCCAGCTAACGAAATAGTGATTCCAATAATGCTTATGTCGTATATGGCAACTGGGACCTTAGTTGATTATGAAAATTTGGAAAGTTTAAAAAATATTTTAATAATAAACGGATGGACTATTAAAACTGCTATATGCGTACTATTTTTTTCATTATGTCACTATCCTTGTTCAACGACTTGTTTAACAATAAAAAAAGAAACTGGTAGTTTTAAATGGACTTTATTAGCAGTAATTATTCCTACTTTAATCGGCATTATGTTGTGTTTTTTAATAAATTATATATCAAATTTTATTTAAATAGACTAATTTAAACATAAAATTAGTTTTTTTAAACATAACTACTACCATAATTTACCAAAATGTGATATAATGATTAACATAGCGCAAACGTGGAGGAGTATTTATGATAAATTTTGTAGTAGTTGATGATTATAAAGAAATAACTGATAATATAGAGAAAATTATAAGTAAAATAATGATGAATAATAAATTAGAATATAAAATTCATGTATTTAATGATTATGATAGTAAATTTAGAAAATTTATTCAGGAACCAATGGTTAATAGAATATATTTATTAGATATCGAAACAAAATCAGCTTCAGGCATAGATATAGCTAGAATTATTAGAAAAAATGATTTAGATAGTATAATTATTTTTATAACTGCACACGAAGAATTAGCATCTAATATTGTTCGTGACCAACTAATGGTTTTAACTTTTATTTGTAAATTTGATGATTTTGAAAATAGAGTAAAAGAAGCAATTATGAATTCTTTGGCATACATCGGTAAGAAAAATGCGATTAGATTTGTTGATAGTAATGCTGTTTATATAATACCAATTAGAGATATTTTATATGTTACTCACGATAGCGTTGAAAGAAAATGTATTATAAAAACTGATACTGTAACTTATAAAATTGGTAAGTCTTTAACTGAAATTAAAGAAATGAGTATGGGGATGTTAGCTCAAAGTCATAGAGCTTGTTTGGTTAATGAAGATAGAATTATTAAAATTGATAAAAAGAATAAATTAATTAAATTTGATAATGGAGATACCATAGATTTAGTTTCAGATAATTATAAAAAAGAAGTTGGTTCTAGATGTTAGAATTATTTTTTCATTTTTTAAAATCTTTTATTAACTCTATTGCAGTTATATATGTTTTAATGAATTTGTTAGATGAAAAAATTAATTTAAGAAATATTAAAATTTATATAGTTTTGTTATTTTTTACTTGTTTTAGTATAATAAGCTATTTTTATATTAATAATTTGATTAAATTAGCTTTTATGACATTAATTGTTTGTTTAGGAAATTATTATTTATTTAGAAAAAATATTAAAATAACTATAATTAGTTCTTTTTTCGAACAAATTATAGTTGTGTTTTCGGAAATTATTTTAAACGCAATATTATTAATATTTTTTTTATATGATGCACAAGAAATAAAAAATAATTTATTTTGTAATAGTTTTATTGTTATATCAATTTCTTTGTTAATGGTACTTATTATAAAGATAAATTTTACTAAAAAAATATATAATATTTTTCTTTCTGTAACTGATAAAATTGATATTGTTAGTTTACTTTTACAATTCATATTAATTTTGATACTTATTAATGTATTAATTTTCATTTCATATCTTCAAATTAGTTATGATATATTATTTTTTATTAATTTAATATTTATTTTAATTTATTTTGGTATTTTTTATTATGCATTGTGTAAAAGCAACGAAAATATTCAATTTAAAGAAAAAAACAAAATTTTAATAAGTAATTTAAATGAATATGAGAAAATGCTAGATTATCAACGAATTAACAATCACGAAAATAAAAATCAATTGTTAGTAATAAAATCGATGATAGAAAAAAACAATGAAAAAACTATAGAATATATTAATGAAATTATAAAAGAAAAAAGAGAAGATAATGAAATTATATATACTAAAACTAAAATGATTCCTTCTGGCGGATTACAAGGTTTAATTTATCAAAAAATGCTTTTAATGCAAGATAATAATATAGAAACCATTTTAGAGATAAATAAACAAGTCAGAAAAATTAATTTGTCTAATAATTCTACAAAAATGAATTATGATATTTGTAGAATTATTGGGATAATATTGGATAATGCAATTGAAGAAACTATTAAATTTAATAAAAAAGAACGCGAAATAATTATTTTTATGTATGTTGACGATTATTTTATTATAGAAATATCAAATCGAATTAAAGATGATGTTGATGTGAATAAAATTTTTGAAAAAGGCTATACTACAAAAGATAAAGGACACGGATATGGCTTAAGTTTATTAAATAAAATTGTAAATGAAAATGAAAAAATTATTAATGATATTAGAATTGTAAATGATATATTTACGCAAATTGTTAAAATAAAAATGTAGATTAAAATTTCTACATTTTTTAATAATTATTTAATTAAATTTTTTGGACATTCTGGTTCATCTAACAAAAAGAAATAACATGCTTGACTACCCATTGATGCAACTGCAGATCCAACAGCTGCTAATAAAGACGCTACAAAAGCCATAATTCACTACCTCCTTTTTATTCTTTTATATTCAAATACATAATGTATTTAAATATTGTTATTTGCTAAATAAGTTAAATAATTATTATGCGGTAAATTAAATAACTTATATGTTGTTGGTGCAGTTATAAAACACTGAACTAACAATGTAAATATAAAACAGTTACTTAAGAAATTATTATTGATTAATATAGAACAATATATAAATATTATTGCTATAAAAGTAGAACAATATTTATAAAATAATCTTCGCTTTGGATTAACAATAGGTCTTTTAAGTGTATCAGCAGGGGCATTTTTGTATATAAATAATATTAAAATTAAACCGATAATAACTTTAATACTGTTTGATATATATATATATTTACACACAATTGGTAATCCAATAAATATTATTGTCGAAGATAATAGACATATCCAACTTTTAGTGGCGTGTAGCCCAAATGATGGCATCCTAATAATGTTATATATAATTAAAAATATAATAACTTCTTTAATTATGTTTAATAAATAAGCAAGTAATAAAATAATTATTAATTTAGTTATTGTTAGATAGATTCCTTCAAGTCCATATTTTATAATTGCTAATTGATCTTCATCATAATTTCCATTTTTTTTAATTAAATTCATTGTATAATTCATTACTACTTTTTTCACACTAACAACCTCGATTATAAGAATAACACATCATATAACAAAAGTATGTGAAAAAAACTTTAATGAATATCTTTTATGATTAAAATTAATTAGAAAAATAATATTTTTTTTATGAATGAAATTTTAGACAAAAAAATTAAAAAATTAAGCAAATAGTAAACATTTAAAAATTGATTGGTGGTATGATTAAAAATATCTATGTAGAAGGGAGAAATAAAATGCAAGGAAAAGTAAAATGGTTTAATGATGAAAAGGGATTTGGTTTTATCGAATATAAAGAAGGAATAGATATATTTGTTCATTATTCATCAATAATAGAAAAAGGACATAAAACTTTAAATGAGGGTGACATTGTTAGTTATGAAATTGTCGAAACCGATAAAGGATATCAAGCCAAGAATGTATCGGTATTAAAAAGATGTATTATGAATTAAGACATACTAGTTATGTTTTAATTTTTGTCTATTGATAAAAATTTGTCGAATTTTGTCGATTCAATTTTCTTGCATTATGTATACGCATATTTTATAATTAAATTGTAAGCAAATTACTAGAAGGGAGATTTAAGTTATGAAAGGAAAAGTAAAATGGTTCAATAATGAAAAAGGATTCGGATTTATTGAATATAAAGAAAATGAAGATATATTTGTTCATTATTCATCAATATTAACTCCAGGATACAAGACATTAGTAGAAGGACAATATGTTGAATTTGAATTAGTGCAAACGGATAAGGGACTTCAAGCTAAAAATGTAGTAGAAATTAAAACCGCGTTAGTATAAGCGTTTTTTTTTAGAATAATATTATATAGGAGGTATTTAAAATGTATAATATATATGAAGTAAAACAAAATGAAACGCTAGATGATATTGCTAATAAATTAAACACAACAAAAGAAAATTTATTAGAGATAAATGGTAATTTAAATGATATGAGACAAGGTCAATTGATAATAGTTCCAAAGAAAACAGATTATAAAGTTTATACGGTAAAACATGGAGATACATTATATAGTATTGCCAAAAAATATGGTATAGACGTAAAAAGTATAGTGTTATATAACGGTTTAAAGGAAAACGAGTTTTTATATCCTAATCAACGATTAATGATTCCAAATAATGATATATATGTAACAGAAGAAAACGAAAATTTATTAGATATTATTAAAAAATTAAATATTAATTTAGATGAATTTATTAATATGAATAATAAAATATATTTGCAAAAAGACCAAATTTTATATTATAAAAAAGATTAAAAGTCTTTTTTTTTATTAATAAATATTGTATAATTAAAAAGGTGATGTTTATGAAGAAGATATTAATTTGCTTAATTGCTATATTATTAGTAGGATGTGGTGGTCCAAAATATACGGAATTAAGTTATGAACAATTAAAAGAAAAATTAGATAATAAGGAGACATTTGTTTTGTTGTTAGGTTCAGATACTTGCTCAGCGTGCGCTAATTATGAAACTACGATGAAAAAGGTTATGAAAGATACTAAAATAGAGATATTTTACGTAAATTTACATACTTTATCTGAAGAAGATTACAATAAAGTTTATAGCAAATATGTAGTAAATTCTACGCCAACTACAATATTTATTAAAGATGGTGAAGAAACGACTACTTATAATAGAATTGTTGGATCTGCAGATTACAAAACAGTAATTGATAAATTAAAAACATTAGGATATATAGGTGATTAATATGTATAGTGTTATTGACACATATGGTGATGATTTAACGAAAAAAAAATATGTTACAAATCCAGCTATTGCTCGTGAAGAAGAAATAAAAAGATCAATAGTCATATTACTTACACCAGAAAAATCAGCATTGTTAGTTGGTAAACCTGGTATTGGTAAAACGGCTATTGTCGAAGGAATATCTTATTTAATTCAAAGAAATGAAGTTCCAGATGCTTTAAAAGGATATAGGATTGTTAGATTAAATTCAACTTCTTTATTAGGAACAATGACAATTGATGGAAGAGAAGTATTAGTTGCTAATCAATTAGTTCAAGAATTAAAAACTGTTGATAAAACAATTCTATTTATTGATGAAATTCATATGTTAATAGGAAGTAAAGAAGATGGACCAATGGATTTAGCCAATATTTTGAAAGCAGGATTAGATAGAGGCGATATTAAAGTTATTGGTGCAACGACGACGATTGAGTATGAAACATATATTTTAAGGGATAGGGCGTTTTTAAGAAGATTTGAAAAAGTTGATGTTCTAGAACCTGATGAAGCAACGACAGTCAAAATTTTAATGGGAACAATTCCTAAGATGGAAAAACAGACTGGTGTTAAAGTTAAGTATAATTCTTATGTAACTGAGTTGTTGGTTAAAGCAATTGTAAGTGCAACAAGTGAATTTAAAAGAGTTTATGGTATTGCTGCGATGTATCCTGATGTTGCTTTATCTGTTTTATCACAAGCCTTTTCCACAGCATTGTACAACAACAAAAAAGAAGCAGATGTTTCAGATTTTTATATGGCAATAAAATCTAGTAGGAAAATTTATCCTGACAGTATAATTAAAGAATTAGAACAATTTAGAGAGACATTTAAAGATTTATGTAAACAAGAAAATGTTGTTTTACCGATTGTAAAATTAGAGGATTTGGAAAAGGAACAAACAGAATTATGATAAATATAGTTTTGTATGAGCCAGAAATTCCACAAAATACTGGTAATATAATGCGTACTTGTGTTGCAACTAATGCTAAGTTGCATTTAATAGAACCTTTAGGATTTAAATTGGATGATAAAACAATTAAAAGATGTGGTGTTAATTATATTAATAATTGCGATTATAAAGTTTATCCTAATTTTGAAGAATTTAAAAAACAAAATAAAGGGACTTATTATTATTTTACAAGATATGGTAAAAGACCTCATACTGATTTTGAATTTAAAGATGAGAATATATATTTAATTTTTGGTAAAGAAAGTACTGGAATACCTAAAGAAATATTACAACAAGATTTAGAACATTGTATGAGATTTCCAATGACTGATAAAGTTCGAGCATTAAATTTGTCAAATTGTGTCGCTATCGCTGTCTATGAAGTGTTAAGACAAAACGATTATTTTGATTTGTTAAGGACAGAACCTTTTAAAGGTGCAGATTATTTAGAAAAAGATATTGAAAATAATTAAAAAAAATGATATTATTGAATAAAAGAATAAGGAGGAAAGATTATGGATTTTATAGCAGACAATTATGTTTGGTTTATAGTAATAGGTGTAGTGATATTGATGGCAGTAATTGGCTATATTGCTGATAAAACTGATTTTGGACGTAAAGGAAAAAATGAAGAGGTAACTGAAAAACCAAAAAAAGAAAAAAAGAAAAAAGAAACAAAACCTAAAGAAAATAAAATAAAAATTGAGGCTAAAGGAATTAATGAATTAAGCCAAAAATTAGCTGATACTCCAGTTAATCCGGCAAATGAAGTTAACCCAAATCCTGTAAATGCTAATTTAGGTCAACCTACAGAAAATATAGATCAATCATTATTTGCTCCACTTACAGACGAA
>CALVYO010000022.1 GCA_944372275.1 uncultured Bacilli bacterium | reverse complement strand
TGTGAGGGGCAGACAGACGAGCCTTTCACTTGAAATAATAATGAAAGAGAGGTAAGTCGAGTTTGTCTACTCGACAGTTATTTTAATTTGTTTACGAGAATTAGAAGTATAATCCATTTTATTAATAACATTTAATAAAATTGGAACATCTTTAGTTAATCCGATTTCTTTTTTATAATCTTCATATGCTTTATTATTTAAAGTAAGAATATTAATATTTAATAATTCATTATTAAATGATTCTTCACTATAATTGCTTTTCAATTGAGAAGTAAAATAGTCATCATTACTTTCAGCATGATAATAAACAGGTCTAATAATACTATATTTTTTAATGCCATCTATTTTTAAAACTTGATTTATTATGTTATCTATACTTTCTTTATTATCACTACTCATATTAAAAGCATATTCATACTTAGGTAATTCGGTATAATTATAAGTACTTTTTAAGCCATATTTTAATAATGCGCTAAAAGATACAAATAATACAATACTTATAAATAATGAAATAATCGTTATGCGATATTTTTTCTTATTTCTTTTCATATTTTTATAGGCTATTTCACCTTCAACACCAAACAATTTAACAATTTTTGGTGTTTTTAATTTTTTAGATTTTATTTTAATATCATCATTTAATCTAATTGCTTCAATAGGACTTACTTTACTAGCACTTCTAGCAGGTAGGAATGCAGATATTAATATAGTTATTATCATAAATATAACAGGAATAATGATAAATAAAGGATAAGTTACTAAAGCAAGTGGGAAATCAAACATATTAGGTAACAATTTATTTATTATCATTAATACAATACCAATTCCTAAATAAGCAGACAATATTCCTAATGGTATACCGATTATACCAACTATAAATGCTTCAAAAAATACAGTATGTTTTAATTGTTTTTTAGTAGCACCAATACTTGAAAATAAACCAAATTGTTTTTTTCTTTCCATTACTGATATAGCAAATGAATTATAAATAACTATAATACAAGCAATTGAGACTAATGACAAAATAATAATTATAATCCACGACATTGAATCTAACATATTAGAATAATTAGATACGCCTGAAAAGGCTAATAAGTTATCATTATAATTTAATTGTTCGTAATAAACTGAATCTTCTAAAGAAGACTCATATCCTAAATTTTTAGCAATTATTTTACTATTTTTATAAGTATCTTTTATATTTTTATAAGTAACATAAACACTTAATATATCACTAGGTTCTGATACGGTAAAAGCATTATAACCTGGATCTTGATAATCTTCTTGAATATCTCTTTCAATAATACCAACTATTTTATATTTTAATTCTTTAGTATCGATTAAACTTTCTTTTTTTATATTTTGGTTAACATCACAAATATTATCATCACATATATATTCGAAATAATAAGGTGTTTCTCCTAGTAATATGCCATCATCAGATATTCTTTTTCCAATATTTAAAATTATTTCATCTCCAACATTTAATTTAACTTCACCATTAGTTTCTAAATGTTCTGGTATAATTATTTCATTTTCATTATTGGGTAATCTACCTTCAACTAGTTTTAAATCTTCTAAATATTCTTTTGATGCAGTTAAAACTTTTATGTAAGGTTTATAGGAATTAGTAATCCCTTCATATAGTGAATAACCTAAATTAGATTTATATTTATAATTTAAAACACTATCGTTTTTTGAAATAAAATCTAATTTATTTTTTTCTACTTCGATCATCACGTGATGACTTCCACTATTTTCAATAACCATTTTTACTGAATTATCCCTTAATGTGGAAAATAATAGACCAATTCCCACCATTAAAGCAGTTGATAAAATAATACCAATTATTGTTACAACAGTCCTTTTTTTATTTAATTTTAAATGTTTTATAGTTAAATTATTTAATATTTTCATATTTTTCTTCCTCCACAATAATTGTATTAAATTATTATTACAATTAAATGACTAAAGTCGTGACAATTTTGTCATATATATTAATTTGTAGTTGATTTTTATATTAAGTTAATATATAATTAATATTGAGGTATATTTAATTAAGTTAGGTGTTTTACTCTGTTTTATTTAAAACGGATGTGATGTTTATGACCTTCAGAATATATGAAAGGGCAACATATGAATTTAATCATAATATTTGCAATGATTGTATTTTATACTGTTTTAGCAATGAAAAACAAAGATTAAAAATAAAACACCGATCATCTTAAGAACGGTGTTTCCAAAAAACATAACAGAGGAAACACTTAATCTTCCAAATTAAATGTATCTCTTTTTTAATATATGAATTAATTCATATCTATATACATTTTACTATAGATTAATTATTTTGTCAACAATTAATTTATAGTTGACTTTTGTATAAAATTAATTTATAATTAATATTGAGGTATATTTAATTTAAGTTAGGTGTTTTACTCTATTTTTAATTTATTTTAAGAATGGAGGTGATTTCTATGAATATAAAATTTATAGAAAGGAATTTAAATGCAATTAATTGTAGCATTTGCTATGATTGTTCTTTACACAATCCTAATCCTTAAAAATAAGGACTAATCTTAAACGAAAACACCGATTCTTCTTTGAACGGTGTTTTCTCAACCAAACAATTTAGAGAAAACATTTAACATCGCAAATTAAATGTATCTCTTTTTTTAATATATGAAATAATTCATATCTATATACATTTTACTATAGATTAATTATTTTGTCAATAAGATTAAATAATTAATTTATAGTTGATTTTTATATTAAGTTAATATATAATTAATTTTGAGGTATATTTAGTTAAGTTAGGTGTTTTACTCTATTTTTAATTTATTTTAAGAATGGAGGTGAGTTCTATGAATAATAAATTTATAGAAAGGGTTATAAATGCAATTAATTGTAGCATTTGCTATGATTGTTTTTTACACAATCCTAGTCCTTAAAAACAAGGACTAATCTTAAATGAAAACACCGATCAGCATTGAACGGTGTTTTCTCAAAAAACACAAATAGAGGAAACACTTAATCTCCCAAATTAAATGTATCTCTTTTTTTAATATATGAAATAATTCATATCTATATACATTTTACTATAGATTAATTATTTTGTCAAATACTTTCTTTTCTAATAATATCTAAAATGTTTTCTTTTTTTATTTGTTTAGTTGCATAAAACATCGTTATTAAAACTATTATAAAGATACCAAATATAGATATTATGATACTTGTATAAGGTATTATTAAATTAGTTTTAATAATTTGATTAAATGCTAAATGGAATATATAAGTTATAATTAATGATATTGATATTCCATAAGTTAATGATTTTAAGCCGAAAAATAAACATTCAAATATAATCATTTTATTAAATCCTTTAGGTGTTAAGCCGATACTTCGCAACATAGCAAATTCTTGTTTTCTTAAAGTAACACTCATATTTATTGTATTAATAACACTAGTAACACCGATTAAAGTTATTAAAATAACAAAACCATATAATATGATTTTATATGCTAGTAAAATATTATATTGTTCCTGCATTGTTTTTTTAATGTTGTCAGTACTAATTTCTAAATCAACTTTATTTAATAATTCATCTACTTCACTAAAATTATCGCCTTTTAAAGTTAATATTACAGTATACTCTAAAGTATTTATTTTATTAAATGTATCTTCATCGACAATTAAAGTATATGTATAAATCCAAGGCTCAACATTTTCAATTTTAATATCAGCCATATAAATATTATTTAAAATAAAATTATTATTATCATCATATATTTCTAAACTAGCAATATCTTTATATAAATTAAACCCTTTAATATTTTTATTAACCCATCCCTCTTCATCTAAATAATTTAATAAAATAGGTCGATTATCAATATTAAGTTGTTTTTTAACTTGTTCATATGTTTTATCATCTAACATATATATATAAGCATATTGTTTAGAACTATTACTAATCATAAATTCGTTTATCACTTCATCAGTATAATAATCTAAATTAAAATCAGATTCTAATATTTTTAATTCTATTAAACTATTCTGTTTTACTCCCTCAACATTTAAAACTTGATTAATAATTTCATTTATCTTATTTTTATCTTTACTAGATAATCTAACAAAATAATCATAATTTGGAATATCCAGTGCATCTTTACTAGATTTAATTGTATAGTTTAAAAATGAACTAAATGATATATATAAAACGATACTTAAAAATAAAGATAAGATGGTTATATTATATTTTTTCTTATTTCTTTTCATATTTTTATAAGCAAGTTCTACTTCGATACCTAATTTTTGAATTAATTTTGATGTTTTAATTTTTTTTATTTTAATTTCATTATTTAATCTAATTGCTTCAATAGGACTTATTTTACTAGCCTTTTTAGATGGATAATACGCTGATAAAACAATAGTTAATATTATAAATACAACAGAAATTAACATATATAAAGGATAGATCGATAATTCTAAAGGAATAGATAAACTATTAACTAATAATTTGTTAATAATTGTTAAAATGATATTAATGCCAATAAAAGATAAAATTAATCCTAAAATAATACCAATAATACCGACTACAAAAACTTCAAAAAATATTGTATATCTTACTTGTTTTTTAGTAGCACCGATACTTGAAAATAGACCAAATTGTTTTATTCTTTCCATTACTGATATAGCGAAAGCATTATAAATTACAATAACGCTTGCAAATGTAATTAATATTAAAATGATTAATAATATAGAAATTGAAAATTTAATAAAATTATTATTTTCTCCTATTCCATAATAATAAAGTAAACTATCATTATATTTTAAATCACTTTCATAATTTAAGTTTTTTATAATTAATTCACTATTTTCATATGTTTTAAAAACATTTTTATATTTTACATATACATTTAATAAATCGCTAGGTTCGGAAATAGTAAAAATGCTATATCCAGGGTTAAAATATTCTTCATATATATCATTATCAATAATACCAACTATTTTATATTCTTTTAATGATGTATTTATTAAATGTTCTTCTTTAATAATTTCTAATGTCCAATCACTTGCATATTTATATTCAACTTCATAAGCACTTTCTCCTAATAATTTACCTTCATATTCACGTTGACCAACATTTAATTTAAGTGTATCACCAATCTTTAAATTAACATTACCATCTAAGATAATATTATTAGATATAATAACTTCATTTTCATTATTTGGTAATCTTCCTTCAATAAGTTCTAAATCTTCTAAATAACTTTTAGAAGCAGTTAAAACTTGTAAATAATTTTTATTTTGTAATCCATCATACAATGAATATCCTAAACTAGATTTATATTTATATTTCAAAACACTATCATTTTTGGTTATAAAGTCTAAATCTTCTTTTCTTATATTTATTTTAACATTATAATCTCCATTGTATTTTATTGCGGATTTAATACCATTGTCCCTAAAACTAGAAAACAATAAGCCTAATTCGATTATTAAAAAAGTTGCTAACATAATTCCTATTGTTGTTAAAATAGTTCTTTTCTTATTTGATTTTAAATGTTTAATCGTCAAAATATTTAATATTTTCATAATATTACTCCTTTAAAATATTATAGCAAAATATTATTATTTTATAATGACTTATTTAGTGACATTTTTGTCACATTAAAAAACAAAACACCGATTCTTCTTTGAACGGTGTTTTCCCAATTTAATTAATAAGAGAAAACACTTAACATCGCAAATTAAATGTATCTCTTTTTTTAATATATGAATTAATTCATATCTATATACATTTTACTATAAATTAATTGTTTTGTCAAATATTATTTTTCTCATCACTTATTATTTTACCATCTTCTAAAGTAATTATTCTATCAGCACATAACGCTAAATTATGATCGTGAGTAATCATAATAATAGTTTGTTTATATTTTTGATTAGATAGTTTTAATAATTCAATTATCTCACGCCCTGCTTTACTATCCAAATTACCTGTTGGTTCATCGGCTAATAAAAGTGCTGGTCTATTCATTAAAGCCCTACCAATACTAACTCTTTGTTGTTGCCCACCAGATAATTCATTAGGTAAATGGCTAACACGATTACTTAAGCCTAATGTTTCAATTAATTCATTTAAGTATTTTTCATCTGGTTTTTTATTATCTAATAAAATCGGTAAAGTTATATTTTCTTTAATATTTAGTATCGGAATTAAGTTATAAAATTGATAAATTAATCCTACTTGACGACGACGAAAGATTGCTAAATTAGTTTCATTTAATTCGTATACATCTACACCATCGACATAAACTTTCCCACTTGTAGGATGATCGACACCACCTAAAATATGTAATAAAGTAGATTTTCCACTTCCACTACTACCTACTATTGCAATAAATTCACCTTTTTCAACTTTAAAACTTACATTGTCTAATGCTTTTACTAAAGTTTCACCTTTACCATAATTTTTACACAAGTTTTCAACTTTTAATATTTCCATATTTTTTCTCCTTCCAAAATAATTATATTAAATATTTATTACAATTTAATGACTTAATTAATTACAAATTCGTCATATATTATTTTTAAATAATTTTATTGTGAATGTACTTCCAATTTCCTCTTTAGAAGTTACTTCGATAACACCATTTTGTAAATTAATTATTTTTTTAGACATATTAAGTCCAATTCCAATACTTTCTTTATTGTGATTACCTTTATAAAATCTTTCAAAAATATGTTTAATATCTTTTTTATCAATACCATTTCCGTTATCGATTATTTTTATTTCTGTATAAAGAGGATTAGAAATACCTATTATTTTTATTTCATCTTTAGTATGTTCACAAGCGTTTTTAATTATATTAAGTAGTGCTTCAATAGTCCAATTAATATCGACAGTTAAATTAATATTTTCAATATTTTTAATTAATTTAATGTTTTTTAATTCTAATAAAACATTAATTGGTTCGATAGACTTATCGATTAATTTATTTAGTTCTATCTTTTCTTTTTTTAACTTAACAGTACCACTTTCTAATCTTGATAGTTTAAGTAAACTAGTTACTAACCACTCTATTCGTTCTATTTGATTTTTATTTTTAATTAAAAATTCTTTTTTAATATTTTCATTTGACTCATTAGTTAATATATCATTTATCATATACATACTAGTTAAAGGTGTTTTGATTTGATGAGATATATCTTGTAATGTTTCTTCTAAGTATTTTTTTTCTTTAATTAATAATTCGCTTTGTTCTTTTAGTTTAACAGTCATTTTATAGATATCATTTTTTAAATTACTTATATCACCTTCACAATATTCTTTAATATCGATAGAATAATCATCGTTCAAAATATTGTTCATATATTTATCGATCTTAGTTATTTTTTTATAAATATTTCTAATATAAAGATAGTTAATTAAAAATAAAATTAAAGAACTTATTAAAACATATATTAAAATAAAACTATTATTATTTTGAATATTAATTAAATTGTATTCTTTTATTAAGTCATAACCAATTTCATAATTATCTTTAATTAAATAACTAGATATGATATCTTCTTCTAAATCAGGATATTTAGATAATAAATTACCGATTAAATAACTATCATTAGCAATTAATTTTTTTTCATAATTGTTATTTATAATATTGGAAATTAAAAAATAAGATAATATAATTATCAAAATAGCAATAATATTGACAACAAAATATTTTTTAGTCATCACTATCACCTATTTTATACCCAATTCCTCTTACTGTTTTAATAATTTTAGGATTAGTAACATCATCTTCAATTTTTTCTCTTATTCTTTTTATATAAACAGTTAATGTATTATCATAAACATATTCTTCATTCACATCCCAAATATCGGCTAAAATCTTTTCTCTAGTAAAAACTTGATTTGGATTTAAGGCTAAGGTTAATAATATTTTATATTCTAAAGCAGTTAAATTGACATCTTTACCATTTTTAAATACTTTGGCTTGTTTTAAATCGATAACAATATTTTTAATATTTATAACATCAAAATTATTATTTCTTCTTAAAACATTTTTAATTCTTGATATTAATTCTCTTGTTTTGAATGGTTTAGTTACATAATCATCAGCACCCATATCTAATCCCATAACGATAGAAGGCTCTAAATCATTAGCTGTTAAAAAGATAATGGGAATATTTTTTCTTTCTTTTATTTTTTTAAACAATTCAAAACCATTGATATCCGGTAAATTAATATCTAATAAAATTAAAGAAACATTATCTAATTTGTTTAAACTATCCAATCCCATTGCTTCAATTACTTCAAACTTTTCATACTCTAAACAATATTTTAAACCACTTCTTATTGTTGCATCATCTTCAATTATTAATATTTTCATAACTCCACCTAATTTAATTATACACTAAATATATAAAATTTGATATGACAATTTTGTAATTTTAAAGCATCGAATAAAATCGATGCTTAAAATATATTTTTTAAAATACCAAACGATAATATCATCATAATAATTCCTGCAATCAAAACGCCAGCCATAGCAGCAATAGCGGATTTCTTTTTATTCATACCTAATAGTGAGGCTAAAAAGCATCCCGTCCAAGCACCTGTTCCAGGTAAAGGAATTCCAACAAATAATGATAAACCCCAATAACCATATTTATCTAATTGTTCCCTTTTACTTAAACATTTCTTTTCAATTTTAGTTATAATTTTATCAAAAAATTTAATCTTTCTTAATATTTTAAATATTAATTCTAAGAAATATAATGCAATCGGAATAACGATAATATTACCTAACAAGCAAATAATAAAACTATTTTTCGGATCCATATTTAACAAAGCAGCGGCTAAAATACCACCTCTTAGTTCTAAAATTGGCATCATCGATATTAAAAATATTAATATTTCTTTACCATAAGCAAGATTAGTTATTCCCCCAAATAAACTTAAAAATATTTCAACAATTTTCTCCATTAATTAACTCCTTATCAATTTGGCTAAACTATTATAATCTTTATATAATTGTTCTTTTTCTTCATCATCTAACGCTTCACCATCATAAGAAATAATACTGCCAAATTTATTTCCCATAACTTTACCATCTTTTATAAAATAAACATCAGGCACGGCTAAAATCTTTTCGTCTTCTTCATTTGATTGTAAATAACTATCTAAAATACCTAATATTTTAGCAAAATCTTCATCATTATCTTTATCAGGAACAGTATTAGGATCAAAATAATAAATCGTTAAATCATTATCTTTACCAACTTGTAATAATGTTTCAACAACACTTCTAGTTGCATTATCACTAGCAATACCAAAAAACAATATCCCTGTTTTATTTTTTAACACATCGACTGTTTCTTTGGCATTAATATATTTTACTTTATTATCTTTACTAATATTAACTTCTATTCCTTCTTCTTTTTCGTATTCACTTTTAAATTTATTAATATCGTTACCACAACCTACTAAGAATATTAATAAAACCAACAATAATTTTTTCATATTTCACCTACTCACAAGTATAGCCTTGTTCTTTTAAAAATTTAACTAGATCTGTTCTACTTTTTTTAATATTAAACTTGTCTAATATATCTTCACTACTATCCATTGGCACATCATATTCTACTTTATATTGATTTTCATCATCAACTAAAACATTATATTTTGTAGTAGAATAATTATTTTGCGTTTCAAGCGACAATTTAATTGAAGATATAGTATTTTTATCAGTATCAGTATTATCATAACTTATTTTAATATCTTGTATTATGTCATTTTTAAAACCAAATGTATAAGTAATAGTAGTAGTTAAAGTATTTGCTTTTTCCTGTTTTTCACAACTTTTTACTAAATAACCACTATTTTCAAAACAACCAGTTAATATAAAACAACTAAATATTATAATTAATTTTTTCATATTTTACCTTTCTAATAATGATAAAGAAACTTTATTTTTTTCTAAATTAATATCATCGACATAACAATCGACGATATCACCGACATTAACTACTTCCATTGGATGTTTAATATATTTGTTAGTTAATTTAGAAATATGGGCTAACCCATCATTTTTAAGTCCAATATCGATGAATACCCCAAAATCAACGACATTTCGAACTGTTCCTTGTAACTTCATTCCAACTTGTAAATCTTCAATATGTAATATATCACTTCTTAAAATAGGTTTAGGCATATCATCACGCGGATCACGATTTGGTTTTTGTAATGATTCAATGATATCTTGTAAAGTATAAATATCCGTATTTAATTTTTTACTATATTCGTCGATATCAATATCGATTTTTAATTTACCTAAATCATTAACATTTAAGTGTAACATATCTAATAATTTTAAAGTTGTATCATAACTTTCAGGATGGATACTAGTTACATCTAAAGGATTTGTTCCTTCAGTAACTCGTAAAAAACCAATTGCTTGTTCAAATGTTTTATCAGATAACAATTTTTTTAATTCTAATCGATTTTTTATTCTATTTTTATTACGGTATTCTAATATTTTTTCAATATTTTTTTTCGTTATACCAGATACATATTTGAACAATGAAGGACTTGCTGTATTAACATTAACGCCAACTTTATTAACTGCACTACTGACAACAAAATCTAAACTTTCCGTTAATCTTTTGTTCGAAACATCGTGTTGGTATAAACCTACACCAATACTTTCGGGTTCTATTTTAACTAATTCTGCTAAAGGATCTTGTAATCTTCTTCCGATACTAATTGCACTTCTTTTTTCAACCGTTAAATCTGGAAATTCTTCAATAGCAATTTTACTTGCTGAATAAACACTAGCCCCTGCTTCACTTACGATAATATATTCAACTTTTCTATCGCATTCTTTAATGACATCGGCAATAAATGCTTCGCTTTCTCTTGAAGCTGTACCATTACCGATAGCAATGATATCAATGTTATATTTTTTGATTAAGTCTAATACTATTTTTTTTGCTTCATCATATTTTTTTACTGGTTCGTGAGGATAAATTACAGCTATTTCTAAGGCTTGACCGACAGGTGATAAAACAGCTAATTTACAACCAGTTCGATAAGCTGGATCTAAACCTAATACCATTTTATCTTTCATCGGTGGTTGTAATAACAATTTTTCTAAATTTTTACCAAAATTGTCAATAGCAACTTCATCGGCTTTTTCTGTTAAATCACTTCTTATTTCTCTTTCAATCGAAGGAGCTATTAATCTTTTATAAGCATCATTTATCGCATCTACTACTATATCGACTACTAAAGATTTATCATTTTTAATTATCTTTGATTTTAAATTGTTAATTATATCATCTTTATTAATATCAATATTAACTGTAATTACTTTTTCCTTTTCTGCTCGATTGATAGCCAAAACACGATGTGGTTTAATTTCTTTTACCTTTTCTTGATAATCATAATACATTTCATATACTTTATTTTCATCAACTGCATCTTTTTTTAATTTAGTAACAATTACACCATTTCTAAATGTATAATTTCTAATTGATTTACGATAACTAGCATTATCACTTATCCATTCAGCAATAATATATTTTGCCCCCATTATCGCTTCATCAACAGTTTTTACTTTATCATTAATAAATTTTGAATAATCAATTTCTTTTAAAGGAAATGACATAATTATTTTAGCCAATGGTTCTAGTCCATTATTAATAGCATCAGTTGCTTTAGTTTTTTTCTTTTCTTTAAATGGACGATATAAGTCTTCCACTTCCACTAATTTATTAGCATTTAAAATACTGTTTTTTAATTCATCTGTCAATAATCCTTTTTCATCGATTAATCTAATAACATCTTCTTTTCTTTTTAATAAATTAACTTGATATTCATATATTTCATTAATTTTTCTTATTTGTTCTTCATCTAAAGCACCAGTTGCTTCTTTTCTGTATCTTGCTATAAATGGTATTGTATTACCACTACTTAATAAGTCCAAAACTGTTTCAACTTGTTTTGGTTTTATATTTAGTTCTATACTTGTATTTTTAATTATATCTTGATTCATAATTACCTTCCTAACTATTAAATTATATCATAAAAAAAGTATTGAAATCAATACTTGTAAACTTCAATAATCGGTCTAATTCCTAAAATTTCAATACTTACATCATTAGTTTTTATATCATTTTTAACGACACTCCAAGCATAAAATGATTTATTAGTAGCTGTACTTAACCAATAACCGGACTCATTACTTAAATTATCATATAAATACTTTTTATCTTTAAACTTATAAACATCATTATAACTAGGTAATGTTGCCCTTAATTTTTCATAAACATCATCATATGCTTTATCTTTATTTTCATCACTTATCTTAACATTTCTTTCTTCTAAATTAGTCCAATCATCAGTTTCCTTTTTTAAATAAGTTAACGCTTCTGTTGGTCCATCTGAATTATCTGATGGCGCATACATAATATTATTGACAAGATTATCAGCCATAATTAATTTCACTTTTTCACCATCATCGTTTAAAACATAAAATTGATATGTTTCAACATCATTTACTTGAATTAATAAAAGTGTTCCTGCTTCACATATACCTTCACTTACACAACTATCAACTTCAGTTATATTTAAATTTAAATCGATCGTCGCTAAGTCTTTTAATAATAATCCTTTTTCTATTTCTATTTTTTGATTTTTTATTGTTTCATATAAATTATTATATTCATCGGTATTTTGTTCATATATTTTATCGTAAAAATAATAACTGCCAATATCATTAATCGAACATTTATGTAATAATATTTTATCTTCATTAGAATAATATATTTCTTGACAAGATACTAAAGACTCTAATTTTGAATTAAGCCAATCAGTATCAATTTTAGTTGTTTCTAATAAATAATTATTATTTTTTATTGTCGCTAAAACTTGATTGCTATAATCTCTTAATGTATTTTCATATGGATTAGTTTCTACTTTTTTAAAATATTCATTATAAACAAAATAACCAACAAAAACTATCAATATTAAAGTCAAAATCACACTTAATTTTTTCATACTATCACCAATATAATAATATCATATTTTAAAATCTTATTCAATACAAAATAAAAATTCTATATAAATAGAACTTTTAATTGTTGTTATAATATTCTATTACTGAATCGATCATTTCACTATTTTCATTAATTTCTTCTTTAATAACATTTTCATTACGCTTATTATTAATATCCACAAAATTCATAATAACAATAACAAATACAACAATAACTGCTATAAATATAAATGTAATAAAAGTTAGATAACCAATTCCTACTCCTTTTAATATTTTAGCATCTTTTTTAGAATCACCTTCAACATATCTTTCCTCTTCAGGAACATATTTTTCATCTACACCAACATATTGCCCATTTTTTTTCATAACTAATCCTCCACAACTACGGCGGTACCAGTAGCAACAACTAATAACATAACGCCGTTTTCATTTACGCTAATCGTTTCAACATCAACTTTTACACCAACTAAACCATTAGCCCCAATTTTTTTAGCCCTATCCATCATTTCTTTTACTGCATCAGCCCTAGCATTAACAATTTCTTCTTCATATTCTTTAGATCTACCACCAACAAAATTAGTGATACTAGCTAAAAAATCTTTAGTAAAATTAACGCCATTTACTACTTCACCAAACACAATTCCACGATATTCTTTAATCTTTTTTCCTTCTAATGTAGAAGTTGTCGACATCAACATAAAATCACCTTCCTAAAAATCTTTTTTTACTTTCTTCTATTAATTCTAAAGCCTTATCAGTATCATAATAATCATAAACTTTTACTTCAATATTTTGTAATGTTTTATAATTTTGAAAAAAGTTTTTAATTTCTTCTAAAGTAAAATTAGACAAATCATTTAAACATTTAACATCATTATATCGTGGATCAACATCAACTACAGATATTACTTTATAGTCTTCATGACCATTATCAATAACTGATAAATAACCGATTACACGCGCTGGAACGACACAGCCAGGAAAAGTCGGTTCTGATGAAATAACCAATATATCTAAAGGATCACCATCATTGGCTAAAGTGTTTTCAATATACCCATATTCCGCAGGATAAGTCATAGCCGAATATAAAACTCGATCTAATTTAATTCGATTAGATTTTTTATCAATCTCAAATTTATTTTTCGTTTTTAAAGGAATCTCAATTATAGCATCGACAACATTATTCATTTACTTCCTCCTTAAAATTTTTAATAAATTCATTATACGCTTTAGTTTCTAATTTTAAATCATATTTTAATTTTTTATTAGTTACATCATTTAAAAATTGTTTAACTAAATGAGGATTTCTAACTAAAATGGGACCTAAGATATAAGTACCATAAAAATTATGATATCTAATTATATCTCTATCACTATATTCACTATTATAACTATTGTTATTAATAAAACCTAATATTTTATTAGAATAAACTTCTTCCATTTTTCTACTACCTTTAATAACTTCATAATCAAATATATTTAAAGCTTTACTATCTTCTATTTTCTTACCAAACATATCGACACTATTACCAGTTACCAACATAAACTTATTATCTTCAAGATACTTTTTTATATCATTTTTATATTTAGATAAATGTTTTAAGGCTATTAATAAATTATCTTCAGTACCTGATCCAATATAAACTAAATCATATTTATTAAATTCTAATTCATCATTAATAGATAAATATAATATCTCATGTTTAATTTTATTATATTTTAAAATATTACTAATTATTTTAATGTTTCCTGATTCCCCATATAAATTAAGAAAATCATAATATAAATACGCTATTTTCATAATAAACCTCTTTCTTTCAACTTTCCAATATATAAATAATTTAAATCAAAATATAATAAACAATATAAATCACCTTTAGCATTTTTCATACAAAAATCTAATGAATTGTTATAATCTAAACAGTATAAAATTTTTTTAGGATCAATGTTAGCTGTTTTTAATCTAACAGCCAAATCATAAGCAAAAGGACCAATTAATATTATCTTTTCAATACTTTTATCATTTAATAATTCAAAATTAATATCGTATATCCAAGATATATCTTTTAAATCATATCTACCGCTTATTCTAGTGAATCCAATAGCAACTGTTTTATTTCCTTTTTCTTTACTTACATATTCTAATGATTGATTATAAGATAAAGGTGTTTCATTTTTACTTAATAATAAAGTTCCTTTATTATTTTTAACTTTAAACTCATTTAACCTTTTTACTTTAGTCGATAAATTATTTAAAGTTTCAACTATTTTTTCTTTATCGACATTGTCAATTCTAGCGGTTGCATAACTTGCTAAAATATTATAAGCATTATATAAAGCCGTATTATTTAATTTTATAGTTTCATCTTCTACCTTTAATGTTTTAGTTAGTGTTCCTTCAAAATCACAATTTGGTCTATTATAATCATTATTTGGACAATGATAATACCCTAAATTACCATAATTAAAATAATCGAATATTAACTTCTTGTGACATTTTGGACAATATGCTAAATCTAAAGTATCAATTCTATTTTTTTTAGTTGAATATTTATTTTCCTTTAAACCATAATAAGTTATTTTATTTTTTTTATTTAATCCAAATTTAGTAACTAATGGATCATCAGCATTTAAAATTAAATGCGTTTTTTCATTAATGCTTTTATCAATCTCTTTAAATACTAATTCACAATGACCATTTCGCGCTAATTGGTCACGAGACAAATTGTTGATAATAAAATATTTTGGTGTTATAAATTTAAATACTTCTTTAACATATCTTTCATCTACTTCAACTATTAAAGCATCCACTTTTGTTTTACCATTTATTTTACTTGCTTCTATAATAGCACTAGTAACACCATCAATTAAGTTAGAACCTTTTAA